>DATCQR010000157.1:0-19363 GCA_036569405.1 Candidatus Limnocylindria bacterium | reverse complement strand
CTGTAGGAGGCCTGCCACTGGTAGCTGCCCGGCGCGGCCGGCGCCAGGGCGGTGTTGAACGGCGCCGAAGGCGGCACCACCGCACCGGTCACGGTCACCGTGCTGGTGAAGACGGGGGTGCCCGTGCAGACGTTCCCCGCGAACACGTTGTAGGTGACGGTCCCGCCCGCGTTGGAGGCGGCGCCGATCAGGGTTGCCGAGTCGGTCACGGGCGTGCCCGCGCCGACGCTGCTCGCGGAGAGGAGGGTGCTGACCGTCGGAGCGGCCATGATGCCGCCGGCGGAGATCTGGTTGTCCCGGTTGCCGATCGAGGCGCCGTCGGACAGGTCCCACTTGAAGTGGTAGGGGCCGCCGTTGATGGACGAGGCACCGAGGCCGACGCCCCAGCCACGGCTGCGCAAGCCGGCGGCGAGGTGACCGCCGAAGAGCAGCTCGACGTAGTTGTCGGCCGCCGTGCTCGCTGCGACGGTATAGGAAAACGTGACGGTCGCGTAGTCATCGGTCCCCGGCGCCGCAGCCGAGTCGTGGACCGGCGCGGTGATATCCGTCAGGGCGCCGCCGTACATGGTGGCGACCTGGCCGGCCAGCTGGTGGCGGGCAGTCACATCGTTCGCCGATGACGAACAGCCGCCCTGGGCGGTGCCGGGGAGGGTGGCCGCCGGCACCTCGGTGCAGTCAAAGGGGATGGCGAAGGTGCTCGCCGAGCCGGTCGGGCAGGTGCCCGTGGCAAGGCTCTGGCAGCGGTCAGCGCCCGTCTGGGTGTAGTTCCAGGTGGCGATGGAATCGTACGCGTGGGTGCTGGCCTTGCGGGCCTGGTACCTGACCGTCAGGGTGTGCGTGGTTGCCCCCGTCAGCGTCCCCGGCACGTCGACCACGATCCGCTGCGGGACCACCAGGTCCTCCGCGTAGTGCGAGTTGCTGCCCTGCAGGATGCCGTTGATCCAACCTCCCGGGCAGTTCGTGGCGGCACTGGGCACTGGGTCGTTCGCGCACTGCGTGAAGTCGACCTGGGTGACGCTCGTGGCGGCCATGACCGGCGTGAAGGCCGACCCGGCCGAGGACAATGCAAGCAGTAGCGCGACCGGAATCGTCCGCAGCCGGCGCCATTTCGACTCAACCATCTGGTACTTCTCTCCCCTCGCGATCTGACGAATACGGCTGTGCCCCAGTCGCCAAGGTGCGGTTTACCCCCACCGATAGGCGTAGCTGGGCCGATAGCCGACCCGAGTATCCGCAAACTGATCGTCAAGCGGAAGGGGTCGCCTGTCACGACCTGGTGGGGACATTTGTCCTATGTGCCTGGACGATCCCGCCCTAAACGATCCTGGCGGCGATCTCCACGTAGCTCCTTAGGCCACGACGCGGATCGAGGACTACGGCTGGGTTGTCAGCCTTGTCGCCGCTGACCGAGAACTGGGCGGCGGCGATCCTGATGACCGGCACGAATACACCGACGACTTTGGGGATTGGCTAACCCTCAAGTGCCGCCAGCGACTCGGGAAGGATCTGGCCACCGTCGACCACGATCGCGACGCCCGTCAGGTAGGCGGCCTCGTCGCTGGCGAGGAAGACGACCGTGTTGGCGACGTCGTCGACGGTGCCCAGCCTCCTGAGCGGGATCGCGGCGGCCATGGTTCGCTCGTATTCCTCGCCCAGGTCGGCCAGACCCTCGGTCTTGATGTTGCCCGGGAGCACCGCGTTGACCGTGATTCCAGCGCTTGCGACCTCCATCGCAACCGTTCGCATGAAGCCGAGCTGACCGGCCTTGCTCGCACCATAGTGGCTCCATCCCGGATAGCCGGTGACGGGACCGGTGATCGATGAAGTCAGGATCACCCTGCCGTGGCCGCTCCGCTCCAGTGCCGGCAGGCACGCTTTGACCACAAGCATGGTGCCGCGGAGATTGACGTTGAAGACCTCGTCGATTGCGGCGGCTGTTAGCTCGCGCAGCGACCTTGGCGGAAAGATGCCGGCGTTCGAGCAGAGGATGTCGATGCCCCCGAAGTGTTCGAGGGCGGCCTCGGCGATGCGGGGCGCGTCATCGGGGGCGCTGACGTCGGCAGTGACGTATTCGGCATTCCCTCCCGCGCTCCGGATCTCGTCAACCACCCCGCGAGCGGCATCCTCGCCACGAGACGCGATCAACACGCGGACGCCATGCCGCGCAAGCGTTCGGGCGATGCCCTTGCCGATGCCTCTGCTGCCACCGGTGACGACGGCCACTCGTCCCGCAATCGGCTGCAGCATTCCTGGCAAACCCCTCCCTATACCCGCTGGCGTCCCCGGCTGCGCGACTGACCAGCGAGTGCGCCGCCGGTCGCCGTGCCGAATTCTACGGCCTGCACAATCGTGTACGGGAAAGTGCGCTGCGATGCCACCGACCTGCTGGTTGAGGAGTTCGGGGACCAAAAAGAGGGAGTCAGCACGATGGAGGCCTTGGGCCTCTGGTCAGGTGAACCCCTGTCCCCATGCCAGCCGCCCGGATTTCACAGTCTGGAATGGGGGAAGCCACCGGCATGAGCCGACCATTTGCCCAACCGGTGGCGTCCCAATTCCGGCCGGCGCTCAGCCGATCCGCATTCCCGACGGCGCAACCACATACCAGGGTGCCCCGAAACCGTTGATGCCCTGGCCGCTCACGTCGCCCGCCTTCTTGTCCGAGATGAAGTAGTACAGCGGGTGCCCGGCATAGGTGACTTCGGTCGTCCCATCCTGCCGCGCCGTAGTTCCGAGAAGGGATGCACTCACGCCCGTTCCCGCCTGCGGAGCGCCTGTCGTCAGGACGGGCGGCCAGTACTGCACACAGGCACTGCTGTTGCAGGTCGAGTTCGTGCCCGAATCGGCCAGGAACAGGTAGAGGGTGAGTCCTGCGCCGTCGACCAGGACCTGTCCGAGCCGCGTACTCCCAACGTCGATGGTGGTGCCAGGCACAGCAGTCGGCGCCGGGTAGGCGCTTGCAGGCGCGGGCGCCTGGCTCGGGGTACTGGCCGGCGCTCCGTATGGGTCGGCGGCGCCGGACGCCGAGCTGCCGCACGCCGCGGCGAGTAGCGCGGCGGCCACGAGACCAACTCTGAAGACGTGTTTCGAATACATGCGAAAGCCTCCTAAATGAGCGGGTGGTCGCTTCTTACCCGCGATAAATCTCGCCAGCGAGATACATGTTCAAGAGAATCTTTATTGCGAGAGAGCTATTCCGTATAGTTGGTCGGTGGCAAAGGACTGGACCGACACCCTCCTGGACCGCTGGACCGCTGACCGTCCCCGCCAGGACATGGGGGCCTATCAGGTGACGGCTCGCATCTCTCGGATCGGCCTGCACATCGCCCAGCAGCAGGAGGGTGCCTTCAGCCGGTTCGGTCTCAACCGGGGCGAGGTCGGCGTCCTCGCCGCGCTGCGTTTCGCCGGGGCCAAGGAGCAGTTGTCGCCTACTCAGCTGTTCAAGGGCCTGATGCTCTCGTCAGCGGGCATCACCAGCCGCCTCGACCGGCTGGAGCGGCGCGGCTATGTGAAGCGCAGCCGCAGCCCCGATGACCGTCGGGGCGTGTTGGTCGAGCTCACCGATGCCGGCCGCGAGGTCCTAGACCAGGCCGTCGACGCCAACACCGGTCGTGAGAACGAGATGCTGGCGAGCCTGTCCAAGGAGGAGCAGGATGCCCTTGCCGGTCTCCTCAAGAAACTTCTGGCGGGACTCGAGCCCAGTCAAGGAGACTGAGCGGCCTGGCGGCGTAGCCAGGTAGCGATTCCTCGGAGGGGATGAATAGCGTCAGTTGAATCCCATCGGGTCCTAAGAGTCGTACGTTCCTTCAGACCGAGAGCATCCCGAAAGAACGTCGTCGCGTGGTCGCAGTCGCTTACCGTCAGTACAAGTCGCACTTGGTGGGTTGGCATGGTCACCGAGACCTCCTCACGTCGCGCGCGATTCCTGGGAATCTCTGAAACTGAAACTGGCAGTAACCAGGCGTCCCCGCCGACAGACAAAAGCGAGCGCCGCGGTCGAGCGGATAACCATTTGTTGCTGCACCTATTATGCGTTCAGCGTCAGTCTCCGAAGCATAGCGGCGCGGCTAGAGGACTATTTCCTTCCTGCGCAGGACCCTTTGAACATTCGGGAGGGAGTGGCGAACGATGGAGTGCCTTGTAGATGAAACTCTTAGCCGGCACTCGCCGGCTACTTGCGGAGGCCATGTTTTTCAACCAGGCCGACATCAATTAAGCGTGGCCGGATGACGCCGACAAAGCGAGCAGAAATATCAGGGTCCGCCGTCTTGAGGCTTGTGTCCGCGGCGCAGCAGGGGATAGGTCTGAATGGCCAGCCAGTAGGCGAGTGCGCTGAGCAGCGGGAAAATGGCGGGCGGATTCGCAAGCAGCCAAGGGCTGACCGCAAGCGGTATCGCCCAAGCGCTCGCGCTTGCAACCCATGGCACGGCCCGATATTCGGGCCGGGCCCCTATGCGCTGCAGAGCCGGCAGAACGAACAAGCCACAGTAAAGCCCCGGGTCGGGGACCACGAGAACTGTCGCCGCGAGGACCAGCGTGAAGGCGTCGAGGGGATCGTGCCCGAGCCGGCGAAGCCACAGCCCGCCCACGCCGAGTGCCAGGAGGATGGCGCTTATGCCCACGACGCCGATCGAGCGCACGAGGAGCCCATATATTCCGGACGACGGGTAGAGGCGGACGTCCTCCTGGTAGGCCCCGAACCAGCCCGGATCCCAGAGGAACGAAGCGGCTACCAGTGGGACGAGAACGGCGGCGGCACCCATCCCCGTACGAATGGCCGCCCTGCCGCTTAGGCCAATGAGGACCACAGGTAGCGCGGCAAGCGCATTTTGCGGCCGGATCAGAGCAAGCGCCGCTCCGACACCTAAGAGGAGCCACGACTGCCGCCGATATGCCCACGCGGCGAGCCCGAGGCCGGCCAGTCCCACTGCGCTGTACGGATGGTCGATCTGGACAGCACCTAGCACCGGCACCGAAATAAAGAGGGGCAGAAGCGATGTCCAGGGTGCGTGAGAGGTCTGATTCCAGAGCACGAGTGCGCCGGCGATGAGGACCGCAGTGAACACGATTGAGATCACCTGTGCGGCCTCCTGGCTGAGGAGGGCCAGTGGAAGGAAGAACAGCTCCGACGGAAGCGGATACGTTGGAGACCAAGGCGAGTTCTCGTATCGGATGCCGCGCATCAGATCGCGGTCGATGCTCCAGGCCTGCCCGGCCTCGAAGCCCCAGGGGCTGTGGCCGTTCGAGATGAACACGGCTTGCAGCAGCACCATCGCCGCCGCCGCGGCAAGCAAACAGAACAAGGCCGCCAGCACGAGCGGCCGCCTGAATTGACCCGATCCAAGCGCGGCCAGCAAGCCGGAAGTGTAAGCCCGGCGTCGCAGCGGGTGTCTGAACAGGCGCTCGCCAACACCGCGCCGCCCGATCGCAACCAGCCGACCTGTCCGCTGTGCGGCGCACGAGTCTCCGGCCGCGTCGGTCGCTGGAACGAACTCGCCGTCTGGCGCTGCGAGGGGTGCCAGCACAGCTTCGTCGCACCAGTCCCCGATCCCACCCAACTCGCTGCGATCTACGAGGCCGGCTACTACGAGGGTTCGACCCAGCCGACCGGCTTTCGAAACTACGCCGGCCTGCATGACGCGCGCATCCGGATGTTTGGTCGGCACCTGGATCTCATCGCCAAGGGTGGCGGAGCGGGACGGCTACTCGATGTCGGATGCGCGAACGGCGATTTCCTGGTGGAGGCGCGGCATCGCGGCTGGGATGTCCTGGGCGTCGACCCGTCAGCCGCTCGGACCGAGGTGATCGCTGCCGGCGTGCCGCTCGTTGGAACAACTGTGAGGGACGCCGCGGTGGCGGAGCGATCGCTCGACGTGATCACCTTTTGGGACGTGCTGGAGCACGTGTCCGACCCGGTCGAGGACCTTCGATCGGCGAAGCGCTTGCTCAAAGTGGGAGGACTGGTCGTCGCCACCGTTCCCGATGCAGGCAACGTCGTTGCGAACCTGAGCGGCCGGCGTTGGTTCGGCTTCCGCACCACCGGCGAGCACCTCCAGTTCTTTTCGCGCCAGAGCCTCAGGAAGGCCATGGAGGAGGCGGGTTTCCGGGTCATCTCGCAGCACGGTGTTCCCTGGAGCTGCACGCTGGGTTTTCTGGGCGACAGGGCGGGGCTGTACCTCGGCGTGCCGGGGCTGCTCATGCGCCGAGCGCTGGAACGACCGCGGTTCAAGCACCAGATCGTGGACGTCCCGCTGATCAATCAGTTGGCGCTATGCGTCGCGGACTGAATCCGTGGTAGCGGCCATTGGTGACCCTCTCACGGACGCTGTGCGAGAGCACTACAACCAAATGGGCGAGCTGCGCGATGTTTGGTATCGACGCAATCGTCATTACCATCGCTACCTCGAGTCTCAGCTACGAGCGATCATCCCGGCCGGCAGCTCCGTTCTCGAGCTCGGCTGTGCCACCGGCAATCTTCTGAATGTGCTGAAGCCCGCCCGTGGGCTCGGGATCGACCTGAGCCCGGCCATGGTGGGAGCCGCCGCACACAAGTTTCCACACCTGGAGTTCCGGGTCGGCAATGCAGAGGCCCTGGTCCTTGATGAGAGATTCGACTACGTAGTCGTCTCCGACGTCATCGGGGAGCTGAGCGATGTGGCGGCCATGCTGGAGCGGATCCATGACTTGAGTCGTGAGGGCGCGAGGTTGGTAATCACATTCCACAACCCCGCTCTTGAAACCGTGATCCGGCTGGCCCAACGGTTGGGCCTAGCCCTGACGCCCGCGCGCCAGAACTGGATCAGCCCGCTGGTGATGTCGTCGATGTTGGAGCTTGCCGACTACGAGCTGGTGAGCATGTCGGCGGGTTTCCTGTTTCCTTTTCGCCTGCCGGTCGTCGCTGGGTTCGTTAACGAGCGTCTTACACGAATACCGGGGCTGCGCTATCTGAACCTCCTCAACGTTGCGGTCGCCAAGCCCCTCCGGCCCCGACCAGTCGTTGCGCCGATGAGTTGCTCGGTGGTGGTGCCCTGTCGGAATGAGGTCGCCAATATCGAGGCGGCTGTGGAGCGGCTACCCGACGTGGGTGTTTCAACCGAGATCATCTTCGTCGACGGCGACTCGAGTGACGGTACTCAGCGGCGCATCCTCGAGATGATTCAGTTCTACCGTGGCCGGAAGAACATCCGCCTGATCCACCAGCTACCCGACACTGCAGGCGGGCCGGCACAGGAGGCGCCCGGTTCTATGCTGAAGCTCGGCAAAGGAGACGCCGTGCGCAAGGCCTTCGATGCGGCCACGGGCGACGTGCTGATCATCCTCGACGCAGATCTCACCGTTCCGCCGGAGGCGCTGCCCGCTTTCCACAACGCCCTGGCAAGCGGCAAAGCGCGGTTCGTCAATGGCAGTCGGCTTGTCTACCCGATGGAGGACCGGGCAATGCGGCTCGCCAACTACTTCGGAAACAAGTTCTTCGCTGTCCTTTTCTCATGGCTACTCGATCAGCCGGTGCGCGACACGCTGTGCGGCACAAAGGCCTTGCTCCGGAGCGACTACGAGCTAATTAGGGCCGGACGCACACACTTCGGAGACTTCGATCCCTTCGGAGACTTCGACCTGCTGTTCGGCGCGGCCCGTCTCCGACTTCGCATCCTCGAGATCCCCGTCCGCTACCGGCGCCGGTTGTCGGGGGTTTCGAAGGTCAGTGTGCTTCGCCACGGTTGGTTGCTGGTGGCGATGGCGTGGGTGGGCTTCTGGAAGCTGAAGGTCAGCCGCTGAACCATGGACTTCCGGTGCCTGGCTCTCGGTACAAGACCAAAATCGGCCGCCCGCCATCGAAGCGCGGGCGGCGACGGGGATCCAGGTCCGTGAGTTCTCCCCATGATTAACCGTCGGCGCAATCGGCGCCAATTTCCCCGCCTTGACCCCCCGGCCGGTCTCAGGCCGGCGGCAGCCGAGGTATTTCATCGCTTCCTCGACATCAGCATCGGCGGCCTGCGCGTGCTCTCCCGGGCAAACTGGAAAACGGGCGATATGATCCAGCTCGAGATCCGGTTCCCGGACAGTACTGACTTGATTGTGACCGCGGAGGTGGTATGGATCCGCAGGCTTTCGCTTGCGGCGGAAATCACCAACGAGGCTGGACTCCGGTTCACCGACCTGACCGACTTCGACCGTTCCCGCATCGCCGCGCTGCTGGCCGCACGGAGCCATCCGCAATGAACCAGAATTCTGCATGGCCCGAGCATTGACGAGTACGTCGACCCCCATGACCAAGCACGGAAAGCAAGGCGAACCCGCTGAGCTGGAGCTGACCGTCCTCCTTCCTTGCCTGAACGAAGAGCGGACAATCGGTGCCTGCATTGCCGAAGCGCGCGATGCGATCGCGGAGTACGGCCTCGCCGCCGAGGTGCTGGTCGCCGACAACGGCAGCGAGGACGCCTCGATCCAGGTCGCCCACGCCGCTGGTGCCAGGGTGGTCAAGGTCTCAGGCCGCGGGTACGGCAACGTGCTCAGAATTGGGATCGCGGCCGCCCACGGCAGGTACGTGATCATGGCCGACGCGGATGGGAGTTACGACCTCGGCCAGTTACTCCCCTTTTTGGAACGTCTCCGCCTGGGCGACCAACTGGTCATGGGGGACCGCTTCCGGGGCGGCATCGCGCCAGGCGCAATGCCATGGCTGCACCGCTGGGTAGGCAATCCAATCCTGAGCTGGCTCGGACGGCTTTTCTTCTCGGCGCGGATCGCGGACTTCCACTGTGGAATGCGCGGCTTCGACAGGCGTGCGCTGCTGTCCCTCGAGCTTCACACCTCCGGTATGGAGTTCGCCAGCGAGATGGTGATCTGTGCTGCGCTGGATGGATTCCGGGTCGCCAACGTCCCGGTCAAGCTGCGTCGCGATGGGCGCGATCGCCGACCCCACCTGCGGACATGGCGCGACGGCTGGCGGCACCTCCGCTTCATGCTGGTTCTCGCCCCGAGCTGGCTCTTCCTCTACCCGGGACTCCTACTGATGGCTGTCGGCGGCGTGGTCGGCGGGCTCCTCGTCGCGGGCCCCATTTACCTGGGCCGGATTCAACTCGACATCGATACCCTGCTGGTCATGGCCGGCGCCGTGCTCTTGGGCTACCAGTTGGTGGGCTTCGCTAGTTTCGCCGAGGCATTCGCCATCGGCGGAGGCATCCGTGGCGGCCGTCGGCGTGCGGGGCCTTTCGAGTGGCTCAAACTCGAAGTCGGCATAGTCCTCGGGCTTGGCCTGATGGTCGCCGGAACCGCCGGCATCGCGGTCGAAGCCGGCGGTTGGGCGGCTCTTGGGTATGGGCAGCTCAATCCCGAGCAGAGCTTCCGGGTGCTGATACCAAGCCTGCTGGCTCTCTCAATGGGCTTCCAGACGTTTTTCGGGAGCTTCTTTCTCGATCTGCTCCGGATGCCGATCCGGGTCAAGCGTCGAGCTGCTGACGCCGCCAAGCAACTCGCCGACCTGCGGCGGTAGGTGACCGGGCCGGAAAACCACGGGACTGCCCGAACGCCGGCGGTCTCGGCAGCGGGGCTCTTACGCCGGCTTGGCGAGCCGGGGCTCTGGTGGGCAATGGCTGCGATCTTCGCTGTCCGCGACCTGGTGCTCGCGGTCGGCGAAGATTCCCGGCCGGACGCGCTCGCGCTCCACGTTGCCGCAGTCAGGTACTTGTACGAGCCCGCGGCGCTCTATGCGGAAGCCGCCCAGGCCTTAGCAGGAACGGGCACGCTCCCTGTCCCGGGCCACGGCTTCCTGTACCCGGCGACTGCCGCTTGGCTGGGCATCCCGTTTGCTGCTCTCCCAGCCAGCGTTGCCATCGTCGCCTGGACGGTGGCCGACGCGGCGGCGATGGTCGCGGCGCTGGTCATCCTCTACCGCCTGGTGCGCCCGGCCGGCCTGGGCCGCCCGGTCTTCTGGTTGGTGGCGGCCTATTTCCCACCTCTGTTCGCAGAGGTAGACGCAGGGCAGGTTGGGGGCGTGCTTCTGCTGCTGACGGCAGGCGCGAGCTGGGCGCTGGTACGCAGGCCGGCGCTTGCCGGCGCCCTGGTGGGATTCGCCGCGGCCATCAAGTACTACCCCGCCGCCTGGCTGCTGGGAGTTTGGCGGTGGCGCCCCTGGGTTGCAGCCGCGGTGACAGGCGCGCTTGCGCTCGCTGCGGGATTTGCGCGGCTGGGACCGCGTGGAGCCGTCTATTACGTCAGCTCGGTGTTGCTACCTGCACTGCACTCCACCTACGCCGACTGCGCGATCGTCTCCATACATACCTTGTCCGCCCGACTGTTTGCGGACGAGACCTTCTTCGTGCCTGGCAACGCCGGTATCCGTGCCGTGAACGCTGGCCTGAACCTCCCTTGGCTGGCCCAGCCGGTGACCTACCTCATCGACGCCGCCGTCGTCCTAGCCGTGCTCTGGGCGACGCGGCGCTCTCGCACCCATCCGCTCTACGCACCCCTGTTGGCGCTGAGCCTCGGCGCCCTCCTTCCGAGTGAGATCAACCCCTACCAGATGCTCCCGCTGCTACCGATAACGGTGCTCGTCATGGTCCGCGCGATCGAGATGCGGCGGCCTGGGCTGATCGCCATGGGCGTGCTCGGTCTGGCGCTATTCGTGCGGCAGCCCTGCGATAGCCCGTTCCCCAATTTGTGGACAATCGGAGCCCTGGTTCTCTTTGCAGCTGCAGTGGCCGCCGCGCCATTGTTTGTCGAAGCGGCGGAAAGCGCCGAAGATCGTGGTACAAGGTTCGCGGAGTAACCGCGTGTGACTTCATGCGGCTTCCGGCCGCAGATCCCGACAAGCAAAGGAGGCACCGATCGATGAGCTTGATGTTGAGGGCCCGACTACTGACCGTCGTAATGCTCCTGCTGGGCATTCTCCTGGTCGTCGGAAGCACGCTTTCGCTCTTCGCGACGGCTATTTTTCCGTTCGACAGCTTCGCGGGCACTGATACCTCGGTGGCCGGCGTGGCATTCGGCGTCGGCATTGCTGTCGCTTCCTTCAACCCTGGTGCCCAGATCGGCTGGGTTAGGGCCGCGATCCTCTACATGATCCTTCTGGTCGTCTATCGGATCGTGTTCGGATTGTTCTGGGGCACCTGGGGCCAGCTCGCCCCGCTGGTCATCGCGATCGTCTTCGGCGTCGCGCTTATCATCCTCTTCCCTCGCCGCGGCGAGTTGATGCCTCACCAGGGGTCGGTCGCTGACGGGCCACTTCCCCAATCCGTGCGTTAACGGAAGTAACTGGCGACGGAAGAGCCATTGGGTTCTTCCCTCATTTGCCCGAGTATCCAGACCCAGCCCCGCGCCAAGCTGTCGCCGTTTGGCATCGCGTCGTGCTTGACGCATTACAAGGGACCGTGGCTGGATGGTTGCGCTCTCGGTGTTTCGGTCTAGGGGTACATCCCGACGGCGATCCGGCCACCGCAGCGCTGACAGAATGAGTTGATGCGGGATCCGCCGGCGGCGAGGGTGGCACCGGTCACCAGGTAGAAGACTTCCGAGTGATTAGCGGATGGGGTCGCGCTTATATGTCGCCCGCGCCCAGAGGTATCCGACCGATGCGATCGCGATGCACCACGCGGTGGCCATGATTGCACTGTTGCCGATCGGAGTCCCGAGCAGCAGTCCTCGCATGGTCTCGATCATCGAGGTGAAGGGTTGGTTCTCGGCGAACCAGCGCACCCCCGCCGGCATCGTGTCCGGGCGCACGAAGCCACTGCTGATGAAGGGCCCGAACTGGAGGAGAAGCGTCGAGCCGTTGGCTCCTTCGGGTGACTTGGCCGCCATACCCAACCCGATGGCCAGCCAGGTCAATGCGAGGGTGAGCAGCGTGATGAAGCCGATCGCCTCCAGCCATTGAACCGGGCCGGCGGTGGGTCGAAAGCCGGCGATCAGAGCGACACCGATGACGAGGACCACGCTGATCAGCGTCCTGATCATGCTGCCGGCCACGCGCCCGGTCAGAACCGAAGCCCGAGAGATAGCCATGGTGCGGAAGCGGGCGACGATGCCTTCGGTCATGTCCATATTGACGCCCACGGCCGTCGCCGCGCAGCCACTGCCGAGGGTCATCATGAGGATCCCCGGGACGAGATAGTTGACGTATGAAGCACCAGCGCCGCCGAGGCCAGAGCTCATCGCACCGCCAAAGACGTAGACGAACAGCAGCAGCATGACAGTCGGCGTCACGACCCCGCTGATCGTCATGACGGGGTAGCGCCGCAGGTGCCGGAAATCGCGGCGCAGCATGGTTGCGGAATCACTCAATGAGTAGATGCTCATCGAGCGGCGTCCTTCTCGGTGGTGGGGTGGCCGGTCAGGGCGAAGAAGACGTCATCGAGATCTGCCGTGCGTAGGGTCAGTCCGTCGACCTCGATGCTTTCGTGGTCGAGCCGGTCGAGCAGTGCCCGAAGCGACCGGACGCCGCCGTCGCTTGGGACCTGCAGGGTCAGCGCGTCGTCGTCGCGCACCACCTCCCCGAGGATGCCGGCGGCTGCCTCCAACCTCGCGGAGTCGGCAAATTGCAGCCGGATATGGCCGCCGGGAATGAGGCGCTTGAGCTCGTCCGCGGTGCCCTCGGCGACCACCTTCCCGTCGTCGAGGACCGCGATCCGGTTGGCGAGCTGGTCGGCCTCCTCCAGGTACTGGGTGGTCAGGAAGATAGTGACCCCGCCGGCCGCCAGGTCGCGGATGATCTGCCACATCGTGTGCCGGCTGCGCGGGTCGAGGCCGGTTGTCGGCTCGTCGAGGAAGATGATGCGCGGGTCACCGATCAGGGTCATCGCGAGGTCGAGTCGGCGTCGCATCCCACCTGAGTAGGTCGCCAGGATATTCGGGCCCGCCTCCACCAGGTCGAATCGCCGGAGCAACTCGGCGGCGCGCACTCGGCCTTCACGCCGGCCCAGGTGGTGCAGATCCGCCATCAGGATCAGGTTCTCCTCGCCCGTGAGGAGCTTGTCGACTGCTGAGAACTGGCCGGTGACGCCGATCGCGGCCCGTACCGCATCAGGGTCCCGGGCCAGATCGTGACCGGCGACTCGAACCTCGCCACTGTCGGCGCCGATGTACGTCGACAGGATCTGCACCGCGGTGGTCTTTCCGGCCCCGTTGGGCCCGAGCAGCGCAAAGATCGTTCCCTCGGGAATGTGCAGGTCGATGCCGTCGAGCACGACCTTGTCGCCGTACGACTTTCTGAGCCCCGTCGCCACGATCGCCGACGCGGATGAGGCGGTGGTCATCGTCGTACTCTCCCGTGGCTCTCCGTCACCGCGGGAAGCGGTCGCGATCGGCGGATCACGATGTCCCCGAAGGAGGTGCGCGCGCGCACCTCGACGGTCTGGTCGGACGGCTCGGGGCCGTCGGAGGCCGCCAGCGAGCTGCGCACGGTTCCGAACTGGGAGCGCACGTCGAGCAAGGCAGCGGTGCCCTCCCGGATGCCTACCTCGAGCTCACCGTAGGCGGTCCCCACCTCGACCGAGCCGCGCATTACCTCGCCGATCCGGACGGCGCCGTTGGCGGTCTTGGCGGCTACCGCCGCGCATGCCCGGTCGACGGTGATGTCGCCGTTGGCGGCGTTGCAACGCAGGTCGCCGGTGACCTCGCCGATCCAGGTGACGCCGTTGAGATTCTTGATCACCGCAGGACCGTCGATCTCGCGGATGCGCACCTGGCCGGATCCGGTGACATCAGCCCGGCCCACGGCACGGTCGACGGTGATGCTGCCGGCACCGGTGCTCAAGTGGAGCGGACCCGTCTCGTCGAGCCGGATGTTGCCGACCCCGGTGGTTAGCCGGCACTCTTCGAGGCGACCATCGCAGCGGAAGTCCGCCATCGAAGCTTCGCCCTCGACGCGCGATCCCGCCGGCAGCTCGATCACCACTTCGATGGAGTCGCCACCACCGAATGGGGTGTAACGCCTCCATGACCTTGGTGCCTTAATCAGGAGCCTGCCGTCGGAGTACTCGATCTGTGTCTGCTCGGCGGCCTTCACGTCGGACCCCTTGGAGCTGTCGCTCGGGCTGACCATGACGACGGTGTCGCTGCGGTCGCTCGCGGCGATCCGCACGTCGCCGACGCCTATGGCGACTGTCACAGAGATCGGCTCAAGGGTGTCGAACGTTGGCATGGCCGCTAGCGCACCCAGCCGGTGTAGCTCTGTCGGCCTCGCGGGCTGCGGCGCCGAGCTTGGCCGTCGCGGTCGTCAGGCTCCAGCGCGGCGGCCACGGCCCGAACGAGCCACGCATTGACCGAGAGGCCTTCCTTGTCGGCGGCCTCCTCGGCTCGGAGCTTGAGGGAATCCGGAAGTCGGAGATTGATCCGCGACGTCCCGCCCTCGTCGCCCTCGGTCCGGGCCAAGAGAGCGGACGACCGCGGTTCCGTCGTCTCGTCGAACGCCTCCTCGGTCGGCGGCGGCGTCACGATGAAACTGGGGTTCCGTCCGCGCAGGCGCACCTCGACCGAGCCAGGAGCGAGATCGCGGGTGATCTCGTCCGCGGCTGCCGACATGGCCTCCAGCAGGATTAGCCGGGTCGCCGAGTCGAGCGGTGCGATCAGCCGCCCGGCAAGTGCGAGAGCGTCCTCGCCGCCGGCTTCTGCGGCTACCAACAGCTCGTGCCGAAGGCTGTCGACGTAAGGGCCGAGTTCCACCTGAGCCACTATGGCACCATAATGGCTCCCCGTCAAGTGCCGTGATGGCTCAGCCTATGTCAGGGAAACAGGCGAACCCCAAAAGGCTCGATTTATATTCGTGGCGGACCTCCGCGGGCCGCCGCCCGGCTGGATGCTAGGCCTTGGCCGAATCTGCCGGCACGCGGGCCAGCCCGTCCAGCGCCCGGGTCAGGATCTTCCGCAGCATCAGCTTCTCCTCCGCGGTGAGGCCCGCCAGGAGCTCATCCTCCATGCTGAGGCGGCCGGCCTCGGCGCGCACCAGCGCCTGCTTACCGGCCCGCGTGAGCTCGACGATGTGCCGGCGCCGGTCGAGCGGATCGCGCCGCCGCACCGAGTAGCCGAGGTCCTCCAGCTCGTTGAGGAGGAGAACCACCGCGTTGGAGTCCAGAAGCATCATCTCGGCCAGTTCCTGCTGGGAGATGCCGGCATGGTCGCGGACCTTGCAGAGCGCCAGGTACTGGCGCATCCGCATGCCCAGCAGCTCTTCGGAGGTGCGCTTGTAAAAGGTCTTGTGGAGCTGGCTCACCAGCTCGATCAGTCCCGGTCCGGGCTCGGTCTCCATGTGCTTTCGAACTAAATCCTACCACGGTCCATCGGATCATTAACATTTTGCGATAATCCATGCTATAGTGATCATCACGATGGCCGTAGCGAATGGAGGGCAGGCATGATCCCGAACCTATTGACCATACAGGACAGATTGAGCGATCGCCGGCGGTGGATCGCTCTCGTGGTCGTCTGCTTTGGCCAGCTGATGATCGTGCTCGACTCGACGATCGTGAATGTCGCCCTGCCGCCGATCCAGCGCGACCTCCACTTCAGTCAGGCCGACCTGACCTGGGTCGTGAACGCGTACCTGATCACCTATGGCAGCTTCGTGCTTCTGGCCGGCCGCGCCGGCGACCTGGTGGGCCGCAAGAGGGTCTTCCTGGGCGGGGTCCTCCTGTTCACCGTGGCATCGGTGCTCTGCGGGATCGCGCAGGATGCAGCCCTCCTGGTGGCGGGCCGCTTCCTGCAGGGCATCGGCGGCGCCCTCTCCGCCGGTGTGATCATCGCCCTCATCGTCACCGGCTTCACCGATCCCGACGAACGCGCGCGGGCGATGAGCGTCTTCACCTTCACGATCGCGGGCGGCGGCGCCCTCGGTCTCCTGGCCGGTGGGCTGCTCACCCAGTGGATCAACTGGCACTGGATCTTCTTCATCAACCTGCCGATCGGCGTGGCGACCTTGCTCGCGGGGCGCGCGTTGATCGAGGATCACGAAGGCATCGGCCTCCGCCAGGGAGTCGATGTCTGGGGCTCGATCCTGGTCAGCGCCGCACTGGCGCTCGGGGTCTACTCGATCGTGACCTCGTCCGAATTCGGCTGGGCCTCGGCGCACACGATCGGCTTCGCGGGCGTAGCGATTGCCCTGCTGGCGGCGTTCATCTGGCTCGAGGCGCGGCTCGAAAACCCGATCATGCCGCTGCGCATCCTTGGCATCCGCAGTCTCACGGGCGCGAGCGCCGCCCGCGCGCTGCTCGCGACCGGGTTGTTCACGACCTTCTTCATCGGCGCCCTCTACCTGCAGCATGTCCGCGGCTACAGTGCTTTCGGCACCGGTCTCGCCTTCCTGCCCATCCCGGTGGCGCTGGCCGTGATGTCGGCCGGTGTCACCGCCCGGCTGATGAGGCGCTTCGGCGCCGGCCGGATCCTCGCCTCGGGCATGCTCGCGGTCACCGCAGGGCTGGTGTTGCTGGCGGGAGCGAGCGAGCACGCCGACTATTTCCCGAGGCTGTTCGTCGCCTATGCGCTCTGCGGGCTTGGCGCCGGCGCCGCCATGATGCCGCTCACGATCATTGCCATGGCCGAGGTTCCGGTTGTCGATGTCGGACTTGCCGCCGGCGTCAGCAACGTCACCATGCAGGTGGCCGCGGCGATCGGCCTCGCAGCGATGGGCACCATCTCAACCGACCACAGCCGGGCCCTTGCCGCGCAGGGCCACACCCTTGCCGACGCGCTCACCGGCGGCTACCAGCTCGCCTTCGCAATCGCCGCGTCATGCGTCGTGGTCGGCATCGTCGTGGTGCTGGTCCTCCTGCGTACACCCCGCAGCGCCGCCCCATCCGCGTCCGAGGAGCGGCCGGATGAGATCCGCGCCGAGGCCGCGTAGCCAATGGAATCCAGGAATCGTCAAAGGAGGTTTCCGATGTCAATGATCATGGGAATCGATCGGCAGGCTGTCTGGAGCTACCTCTTCGGAACCAGCGATCCACCCGAGAGCGCAGCTGTCGCGCAGGAGAGGCTGGAGCACCTGCACTGGGATCGCGGCTCCCGCAGCTGGGTCGCCGCCGAGGTAGCAAGGGACCAGATCGCGGCCTGAGGCGGTCCACAGCCCGCCGTGTTCTTCGGGGCCGCGTCGGACCCCTCGTCGGCTACTGATCCGACGCCATCCAGCCGGCAATCTGGGTGCGCGAGTTGAAGCCGAGCTTGTTCAGGATGCTGCGGACGTGGCTGCCCACGGTGCGCTCGGATATGAACAATCGCGCTCCGATCTGCTTGTTGCTCAAGCCCTCGGCGATCAATTGGGCGACCTCCGCTTCGCGCTTCCCGAGCAGCCCATGTCCCGCAACGTCTGAGGGCGTGGCTGGTACCTGAGCGGATTCACCAAGCGCGAGGCCGATTGCGGCGCCTCGACTCAGGCCTCTTCCTGCGCTCAGCTCCGCCTCGAACCTCGAAGCCCCAAGTGCCGCAATCGCGGATTCCGTGGCCTGGGCCAGAAATGGAGCAAAGAATTCAACGACGTTTGTGCCGGCCTCGGTTCGGATGGCCTCGGCGGCGCCGAGCAGCCGCGCCGCCAGTCGCGGCTCGCCCGACGCCGCCGCACGATAGCCCAGGGCGCCGAGCAAGTAGGACTGCGCGACGCGGTGATCGATCTGCTGAGCGATACGCAGAGCTTCCGTGTGCAGAGGCTTTGCCTCGGCAAGATCGCCCTCGAGCAGCGCGGCGAAGCCCAGGTTCATGAGCATCGTGTCAAGCGAGTAGAGGTCACGCGGTTCTCGGCTGAGACGCGCACCCTCTGAGGACGCGGATCTTACCTCGTCCAGATCGCCCTCGAAGAGACCGTTGAACGCCCGGGCCTGGAGGAACATGAGCCTCACGGGAACGTCATCAAGACCAGCCGTGATGACTTGAGATTCAGCAAGGAAACGCCTGGCGTTAGCGCGATCACCGGCCAGGTTCTCGGCCATCGAGGCCATCGACAGCGCTTCCGACAGCAGTCCGAGCTGCCCCGCCTCCCGGGCCGCCTCCACTGCTCGTCCAATGGCCGGCCTGGCAGCTATCGGATCAGACTGCAACACGGCCAGGAATCCACGCATGAAGTAAGCCTGGGCACGCTCTACCGGGCTACCACCCCCAGAGGCGAGCAGCTCATCCAGCCACCGCACTCCTTCCGTGGTTGCGCGAGTGTTCCAGTACCAACCCAGAGAGCTGGCGAGGACGATTCCGCGTGCAAAGTCGGCCTTAGCCAGGCAGCGCCGAAGGACTGATCGGACGTTGTCGATCTCCAGGTCCATCCATTCCAGCCACTCGACAAGCCCATACCGAGCTTGCGCCGCAGACCCTTGACAGCGGGACGCGTAGTAGTCGGCGAAGCGCAGCTGGACGGCTTCGTCCTCACCGGCCTCGCGCAGCTTGAAGCCGGCATACTCCCTCATCGTCTCGTGCAGGCGATAGAAGGCGAGGCCCTTCGCGTCCTCCTTCATCACCAGCGACTTGTCGACCAGCGATGACAACAGGTCGAGCCCATCTGCTGCAGGCACGTCGTCCGAAGTGCAAACCGCCTCGACGTCCTCCAGCGTGAAGCGGCCTGCGAACACACATAACCGCCTGAGGAGCGTTCGCTCATCTGCCGCCAGCAGCTCGTGACTCCATTCAATGGTGGTTCGGAGCGTCTGGTGACGTGGGATGGCACCGTGGCTTCCTCCCGTGAGCAGGCCGAACCGGTCGGTCAGACGCTCGAGGATCTGCTCCGCGGTAAGGACTCGCGTTCTGACCGCAGCGAGCTCGATCGCCAAGGGCAGACCATCGAGCCGGCGGCAGAGATCGACGACGGCCGCCTGGTTCGAGGCGGTCAGCTCGAACTTGCCCGATGCCGCCGCCGCTCTCTCCGTGAACAACATCACCGCTTCGTTCTGTCTGAGTTGGCCGAGGGGCTGGGCTGCGTGCGGCAGCTCGAGGGGTGGGAGTGGGATGACATGCTCGCCCGGCACCGACAGCGGCTCGCGGCTGGTGGCGATCACACGCACACCCGGCGCCGCCTGGATGACTTCGGTGACGAGCTGAGCGGCTGCTCCGAGCACGTGCTCACAGTTATCGACCACCAGCAACAGCTCCTTGTCCCGCAGGTAGGAGAGGAGGAGGGCCAGCGGCTCGGTCGCCGCCTGGTCCCGCAGGTCCAGGGCCGCCATCACGGCGTTGCCCACCAGTTTGGAATCCTCCAGTTCAGCCAGCTGGACCAACCAGGCTCCGTCCGGGAAGCCACGGGCGAGGTCTGTCCCGGCCCGGATGGCGAGGCGGGTTTTGCCGACGCCGCCCGGTCCGACGAGGCTGGCCAGGCGAGCCGCGGTGAGCTTCTTCCTCAGTTCCGCAAGCTCGCTGCGTCGCCCGATGAAGCTGGTCGCCTCAGCCGGCAGGTTGCCCGAGC
>DATCQR010000156.1:0-5290 GCA_036569405.1 Candidatus Limnocylindria bacterium | reverse complement strand
CGTCACAGTCGGCGCCTCGCGCCGCCGGCCCGATGGCTGCCGCCGCATCTTCGGCGCGGGCGCCGTCCCGGTCGGCGAGGACGACCGCCCGGGCGCCTTCGGCAGCGAAGCGCCGGCCGAGAGCGGACCCGATGCCGCCGGCCCCGCCGGTGACGATGACGACCTTGTCCTTCAGCTCCATATCGGAAACCCTAGTGTCCCGCCCCCAAAGTTCGCAACAAATGTCTGGGCCGTCGCAAGCGACGGCCGGCGGCGATTTTGCAACGAACTTCAGGGGCAGGACACTGGCGCCTCGATGGCGGACGGAGGCCATTCGGCGCGGCTACCAGCAGTGGCCTGGCAACTCGAAAAATGATCCCTGTTGCATCCGGCCGCGGCGACCAACTAGTGTTGGCGACGGCCCCGATGGGTGCGCGCTAGGGAGCCGGTGAGAGCCGCAAGGCAGGAACAGGAGCCAGAGAGGCGGCCCGCCGGGGTCACTTTCGTTTCTGGGAAGCATTTTTCAGAGAGGTGGATACGGTGGACACGCTGAAGGCTGCCCTCACCCTGGTCGACCCGGCGAGCGTCGGGTTCGATGCCGCCCGGCTGTCTCGGATCGACGACCACCTGCGGGCCTACGTCGAGGACGGCCGGCTTCCCGGCCTGCAGGTTATGGTCAGCCGCCGCGGCAAGGTCGTACATCTCTCCTCCTTCGGAAAGCGCGACAAGGAGGCGGGCCTCCCCGTCGAGGCGGACACCATCTTCCGGATCTACTCGATGACCAAGCCCATCACCTCGGTGGCGGCGATGATGCTCTTCGAACAGGGCGCGTTCGAGCTGACGACGCCGGTCAGCCGCTTCATCCCCTCCTTTGCCGACGCGCGGGTCTACCTCCGGGGCAACTCAACGAAGCCGCTGACCGCGCCGGTCGCGGAGCCGGTCCGGATCTGGCACCTGCTCACCCACACCGCCGGGCTGACCTACGGCTTCCTCCACGCCCACGCCGTCGACGAGGCGTATCGTGCCGCGGGCTACGAATGGGGCTGGCCGGAGGGCACCGACCTGGCCACGGCCTGCGACACCTGGGCCCGGATCCCGCTCGCCTTCCAACCTGGAACGGAGTGGAACTACTCGGTCGCGACGGACGTCCTGGGCCGGGTGATCGAGGTAGCCTCAGGTCAGTCGCTGGACAGCTTCTTCGCCGACCGGATCTTCAAGCCGCTGGGCATGGAGGACACCCATTTCTCGGTTCCCGAGGCGGATCGCGACCGGCTGGCGGCGCTCTACGCCGTGGCGCCCGGGATCCCCGGGCCGATCCGCTACGACGTGATGGGCGAGGCCGCGCTCAAGCCGCCCTCACTCTTCTCGGGCGGTGGTGGCCTGGTCTCGACGACCGCCGACTACCATCGCTTCACGCAACTGCTGCTGGGGCGCGGCGAGCTGGACGGCACCCGCCTGCTGGCGCCGAAGACGATCGGCCTCATGGCGCAGAACCACCTCCCCGGCGGTCACGACCTGGAGACGGTCGGCCGGCCGCTCTACGCCGAGACGAACTTCACCGGCATCGGCTTCGGCCTCGGCTTCTCGGTCGTGCTGGACCCGATCGCCGCCAAGACGCTCAGCAACCGCGGCGAGCTCGCCTGGGGCGGCGCGGCGAGCACGGCGTTCTGGGTCGACCCGGTCGACGAGGTGGTCGTGATCCTGATGACGCAGCTTCTCCCGTCGAGCACCTACACGATCCGGACCGAGCTGAGGCAGCTGGTGTACCAGGCCCTCATCGACTGAGGGGAAGCTTTACGGGCCTCAGCCAACCGCCGAGATGACCCGGCGCGGGGCCTTGCCGATCTCGCCCACGCCGGTGGCGGGCAGGAAGAGGCTGAAGGTGGTGCCCTGGCCGACCGTGCTGGCGACCTCGATCCGGCCGCCCATCAGCTCGGCCAGGCGGCGGCTGATGGGAAGGCCGAGGCCGGTGCCCTGGGCTGACTTCGAGAGCCCGGTCTTGGCCTGGGTGAACTCCTCGAACATCCGCTCCAGGTCCTCGGCGTCGATGCCGACACCGGTGTCGGTTATGTCCAGGCGCACCTCCTCGCCGCAGGCCACGGCGTCGATCCGCACCAATCCCTTGTCGGTGAACTTGATCGCGTTGGAGAGCAGGTTCAGGAGAATCTGGCGCAGGCGCAGCGGGTCGGCGACGACGATCAGGCCGGCGTCGTCGCCGACCTCCAGGTCGAGGCCTTTCGCCTCCGCCAGTTCGACCATCTTGGTGACCGACTCCTCGATCAGGGGGAACAGGCCGACGGCGGAAAGGGCGATGTCCATCTTGCCCGCCTGGACCTTGGAGAGGTCGAGCAGGTCGTTGATCAGGAGCAGGAGGTGCTGGCCGCTGCTCTCGACATTGGCCACGTACTTCGCCTGCTTCTGGCTCAGGGAGCCGAAGCGGTCGGTCAGGAGCAGCTGGGAGAAGCCCAGGATGGAGTTGAGCGGGGTGCGCAGCTCGTGGCTCATGGCCGCCAGGAAGCGCGACTTCTCGCGGCTCTCCTGGCGGGCCTCGAGAGCCTCGTTCCGCTCGGTGACGTCCTGGGAGATCACAAGGAGGAGCTCCGGCTCGGTCGACTGCGTGACCTGGATGCGAGCCTCGACGGGGTAGCTGGTGCCGTCCCGGCGGCGCTGGTTGGACTCGATCAGGACCTCGGCCTGGATTCCCGAACGGAGCGGCGCCAGCTGCTCCTCCAGGCACTTGCGGTCGCCCTCGAAGAGCAGGTCGGCAAGGGACAGCCTGAGCATCTCGTCGGCTGTGTAGCCGAGACGCTCGGTTGCGCTCCGGTTCGCCTGGAGCAGCTGGAGCGACTGGCTCTCGACGAGGTAGACGTCGCTGGACGACTGGTCGATGATCCGGCCCAGCCGGCTGGAGACCTGCTCGGCGGCGCGCAGCTGCTCGGCCAGCCGCGCCGTCTCGAGCGCCGCGCTGGCCTGGCTCGCAAGCGTCTCCAACAACCGCTTCTCCTCCGAGTCAAACCCCCTGAAGCCGAGCTTGTGGCGGCCGATCAGGAGCAGGCCGAGGCTGCTCGTCTCGCCGCGCAGGTTGGTCACCATGACCTGGCGCTGGTCGCGCGACTCGAGGTACGGCGTGTCGCTCGCCTCGTATCGGTTGGGTGCTCCACCGGTCGAGGCCATGATCTGCCGGAACCAGTCCTCGACACCCCGCTGCGGCCTCAGACTGTCCAGCTTCTCGGCTTGCTCGGCGCCCGCTTGTACCGCGCGGCGCCAGGCACCGCCGGCAACCTCCGGGGCGACCAGGACCTCGACCCAGTCGGCGTTGAACATGTCCAGCGCGTGGTTCGTCAGCGTCCGGATGACGGTGTCGGTCTGGACCGACCCCTGCAGCTCCCGGCCGAGGTTGAAGAGGTGGGTGATGCTCTTCCGCTTGCGCCGTTCCGACTGGGCGGACCGGTAGGCGAAGTAGAGGGCCGCGACGGGCACCAGGATCAGCCAGGCGGATTGCGGTTGGTGCCAGATGACGGTGACGAAGAGGAGCGCGAGACAGCTGTTGACGGCGGTCACGGTGACGCCGAGGCTGAGTGCCTCGCCGAGCTGGAGGAACGTCTCGCGGCCCTGGTGTAGGGCGATCACCATGTTGATCACGATCACCGCGACGACGCTGCTGGCGAGCATCGCGAAGACCGCCGCCGACCAGCCCGCCGGGCCGACTGGCTGCGAAGCCGGCACGATGGTGTGGAAGAACCAGACCGCGATCGACGTCTCGAATGTGAACAGGCCGAGGTTGAAGGCGAGCTTCACCGGGCTGTTGCGGCGGACGAACACGAGCGCCACGGCCGAACCGATGATCCGGCAGATGACGACCTCTGAGGGACTCGCGAAGAAGAGCGCGAACACCGTCGGGATCTCGCTCAGCGAATAGGTGTGGGCGCTGCCCCTCACCTCGAGGTGCACCGCGAGCAGCTCGCCGACCAGGAAGAAGCCTGCCAGCAGGGGCCAGCTGATCTCGCCGTGGCCCGCGAAGCGGGGCAGGTGCTGGAGCGGCCCCAGGAAGAGTGCGATCGCGGCCGCGTCGAGGACGAGGGCGAACAGCCACACCCGGACCGCAGTCTCTTTTAAACGACCGAGCGCGCCTGCTCTCAGCAGGCGCGCCACGGCCGTAAGGACTCCGATCCTCGACGTTACCGGGTCAACTCCAATCGGCACTTGTCCAGGAGTTTCCGCTCCAGGAGTTTCCGCTCCAGGAGTTGCCAGTCCACGAGTTGCCGGTCCACGAGTTGCCGGTCCACGAGTTGCCGGTCCACGAGTTGCCGGTCCACGAGTTGCCGCTCCAGGAGTTGCCGGTCCAGGAGTTGCCGGTCCAGGAGTTGCCGGTCCACGAGTTGCCGGTCCACGAGTTGCCGGTCCAGGAGTTGCCGGTCCACGAGTTGCCGTTGAAGACGCCGCCGGTCCAGGCGCTGTCGGTAATCTCGGCAACCGCCATCTTCTTCGTATTGAAGGTCGCGCCGAAGATGTCCTTCTCGCCGGTCAGCGTGACGCCTCCCGCAGTGAGGTGATTGGTGCCGCGGGCCAGCTCGAGGGAGCCGATGCCGATGCTCGGGATGAAGTGCTGCACGGTCTTGCTGAGCGCGGTGGAGAAGCCAACCTTGAGGTTGATCTCACCACTGCCCTGGCTCGCGACGGCGGCGTTGTCGAGGTCCTCTGCGGACGAGGTCAGCAGCTTCTTGAGCTGATCCGGCGTCGCCCCGGGATTCTCCTGGAGGAGGAGGGCTGCCGCCCCGGTCGTGACCGCCGCCGCCTGTGACGTACCGCTGCCGCGCAGGAAGCGGTCGCCGACCATGCCGGCCGCGCCGTAGCGGCGGTCGATGTAGGAGCCGGGAACGAGCAGGCTCGCGATGTGAACGCCCGGCGCCACAACGTCAGGGCCGCGGCTCACGGAGCCGTAGTCCGAGAAAGCCGCGATGGTGTGGTCGGAGCGGAGAAGCGAGTTGTTGGTGTCCACCGCTCCGACCGCGAGCAGGAGTGGGTCATAGGCCGGATCGGCGAGACCGGTCGCCGCCTGGCCGTCGTTGCCGGCCGAGACGACCACCGTGATGCCCGCCCTCCAGGCCTGCTCCGCCGCGAACGCGAGCGGATCGTTGATGTAGCTCTGCCTGCTGTCGGTGCCGAAGGAGAGGTTGATCAAGCGGATGTTGAGGCCGTTGTCGTGCCGGTGCTGAACGACCCAGTCGATGCCGGCGATCACCTGCGAGACGTCGCTTGCGCCGGTCTGATCGGCAACCTTGACGGACACCAGGCGGGCGTCCGGGGCGAT
>DATCQR010000155.1:0-7194 GCA_036569405.1 Candidatus Limnocylindria bacterium | reverse complement strand
AGACAGATCCACGCGTGCAGCTCCGCAGGTGGGACCCACTTCCCGAAGCAGGCCGGCCAATCCGGGCAGCCCAATCCTGAATCAGTGGCACGTACCAGCCCGCCGACCACGATCAGCACATAGGTTGCGATCGACGCGGCTACGGCGAGCTTCGCGAATCGGTTCAACGAGGTCCTCGAATCACGCCGCGGCGGCGGTTCATCTCAGTGCCGGAATGGGCTGGCGGCATCATACCGACCCGAACCGACCGCGTCACCGTGCCGCGCTGGCCCGTAGCAGCCTGGCCTCCGCGGAACGGGCCGCCGGGACGTGGCGCAGCAGGTCCGGCACCAGAGGCAGCAACCGCCTGCTGGCAGATGCGAGCAGGCGGACCCCTCGCTCGCGGCGGCGGGACCAGCTGATGCCGTAGCCGCGGCGAATGGCGGGCGGCAGCACCGAGAACGAGACGAGGTGGGCGAGATCCCACACCGGTTGCGGCGGAAAGCGGGTCGGGTACAGCACGGCGGGTGCGAGACTGCGGGCGGTGGCGCTCACCGTGACCTCGCCACTGCGAATCAGCCGGTCCATCTCCGTCCGCAGGTCCGTCAGCGTGTCCGGAAGCGACGCGTCGGAGGCGCCGAGGCGGATGGCGATCTGACGCGCCTCGGTGTGATAGGCCTCCGCCTCCGCGTCGGAGAGAGGGGCGACGAAGCGGTCGTAGACACGGACGGCGGTGTCCACCAGCGTGGCATGCACCCACAGCAGCAGCGCCGGATCGAGCGCCGAGTAGGCCTCCCCCGTCTCGGGCACGGCGCCGGCTACCGAGGCGTGAATGGCGTTCATGCGGCGGATCGTGCGCTCCGCGCGGGGCGTGCTGCCGAAGACGACGGCATGCGTCGCCGCCAGGGTCCGTCGCAGCCGCGCAAAGGGATCGGCTCGAAAGTCCGAGTGCTCCGCCACGCCCGCCGCCACCGCCGGATGCGCGAGCTGCATCAGGAGGGCGCAGGTGCCACCGGCCAGGACGAGCACCTCCCGGTCGATCCGCCAGGAGATGCTGTCGGGGCCGAACAGGCCATGGTCGGCCGTCCGGCTCATCTGGATGCCGCGGGACCTGCGCCGCGATCGGGCAGTGCCCGGAACAGGAGGCCGGCCAGGACGCCGGCCCCAAACCCGCCGATGTGGGCCATGTAGGCGACCCCACCGGTCCCGGTCGGATCGGCGAGGCTCGAGATCACCTGGATGGCGATCCACATGCCGATGGCGACCAGCGCCGGAATCTGCACCAGGAAGCGGATGACGAAGGCGGTCACCCGGTTTCGCGGGAAGAGGATCAGGTAGGCCCCCAACACACCGGAGATGGCGCCCGACGCCCCGAGCGAGGGGATCTGCGAGGTGGTGTCGCTCAGGATCTGCGCGAGGGACCCGACCAGGCCGGCCGCCAGGTATGCCACCAGGTACAGGAGCGGGCCGGCGCGGTGCTCGACGTTGTCGCCGAAGATCCACAGGAAGAGCATGTTGCCGCCGAGGTGCAGCCAGCTGCCGTGCATGAACATGCTCGACAGCAGCGTCAGGTAGATCGGATCCGGGCCGGGCGCCTGCGGGATGAGGTACTGGGTGCCATCGATCACGACCGGCACGGCATGGGTCAGGTCGACGCCGGTGGTGATCTCGCGCGCGATCGAGCTCCAGCCGTAGGTGAAGGTGTTATCCCCGCTGCCGCCCTGGAGGAAGATGAACACCGCCACGTTGACGGCAATCAGGCCGAGGGTGACCCAGGCGAGCCCTCTGCCGGGAAGGTTCTCGTCACCGATCGGAAACATCGGTCAGGAGTATGGAGGCTAGGTCCAGGGGAGGCGGAGCCCAGGCAGGATCGCGTTCAGGAAGAGGCCGAGGATCAGGAGGCCGCCCGCACGTCGCGTGTGGCGGAAGGCCCCGCCCACGAACCAGAGCGGCCAGCCGACGTAGCTGTGCGGCGGCGACTCGGGTCGCGGCGAGGAGAACTGGCGAAGCACCGTCAACAGCAGCGGGATGCCGAGCACCACGAGCATCACGAACGGGCCAATCCAGCCGATGAGCGCCGAGCCAATGACGATCGGGTAGAACGCGATCATCAGGGCCTGCGCCACCCAGCGGGCTCGTGTCTCGCCCAGGATGACGGGCAGGGTGTGGATCCCCTTGGCGGTGTCCGCGGAGATCTTGTCGATGTGCTTCCCGAAGAGGACCGTCGTGACCAGGATCGCGTAGGGCAGCGACGCGATCCAGACCCAGCCGGGGAGCACGCCCGTCGCCACGAAGAATGTCCCGGCGATCATCAGCGGGCCCCACACCACGAACACACCCGGCTCGCCGAGCCCGCGATGCTTGAGCTTGATCGGCGGGGCGACGTAGAAGACGCTGATGAAGAGGCCGCTGAGGGCAAAGGTTGCGACCAGGGGCCCACGCACCCAGACCAGGAACACCAGGATCGCGAGGTCGAGGACGTTCATCAGTAGGATCGCGTTGCGCAGCTGCGCCTTCGAGAGCCAGCCGGAGAGGATCGGGTGCGGCGCATACAGGGCGCGCACGTAGTCATCGGTGTCGACGCCGCCCTCCAGGTCGAAGTAATCGTTGATCATGTTGTTCGACGCGTGGGCGATCACCAGCCCGACGACCGACAGCGTCAGGTACCAGTAGTTCACCGAGAGGCCGGGGGTGCCGATCGCGAGCAGGCCACCGATCAGGCCCGAGGTGGCGGTCATGCTGAAGACCGCGGCGCGGGTGACGATCAGCCACTTGCTGAGCCAGTCCATCTCCACGCCCACTGGCATGTTGGCGTGGTTCATGACGTAGCGCCAGGTCGTGAATCGCCGCGCGAGCGTGGTCATGGCGAGATTGTACGGCTCAGGAGAGGGGCTCGAAGCGGGCGGTGAAGTGGCGGAGCTGTGCCGGCTGCTCGACGATTCGATAGCCCCGCAGTGCGGAGGCATCCGCTGCAACTGAGCGGACGACCTCGATCACGTAGTCGATGTGCGACTGGGTGTAGACCCGCCGCGGGATGGCGAGGCGCACCAGCTCCATCGGTCCGGGGCTCTCGGTCCCGTCAGGGTGCATCCCGAACATGACCGTCCCGATCTCGCAGCCGCGAATGCCCCCCTCCCGGTAGAGGGCGATCGCCAGCGCCTGGCCGGGGTATTGCAGCGGAGGGATGTGGGGTAGGAGCGCGGCGGCGTCCAGGTACACGGCGTGCCCCCCGATCGGCTGCACGCATGGGACGCTGGACTCGACAAGGGCCTCGCCGAGGTAGGCGGTGGAGCGGATGCGGTAGCGCAGGTAGTCCTCGTCGACGACCTCGCGCAGCCCCTGGGCGATCGCCTCCAGGTCGCGACCCGCCAGGCCGCCGTAGGTGGGGAAGCCCTCGGTCAGGATGAGCAGGTTGCGCGCTGCTTCGGCCCAGCGATCGTCATTGAGCGCCAGCCAGCCACCGATGTTGGCGATCGCGTCCTTCTTGGCGGACATCGTCATTCCATCGGCCATCGATGCCATCTCGCGCACGATGTCGGGGATCGATCGGCCCGCCTGGCCAGGCTCCCGCTGCTTGATGAACCAGGCGTTCTCGGCAAAGCGGCAGGCGTCGAGGAAGAGCGGCAGGTGGTAGCGGTCGCAGATCTCGCGCACGCCCCGCAGGTTCTCGAGGCTGACCGGCTGCCCGCCGCCCGAGTTGTTGGTGACGGTGACCATCACCACCGGGACGGCTTGCGCTCCGCGGTCACGGATGAACGCATCCAGGGCGTCGAGGTCCATGTTGCCCTTGAACGGATGGATGACCGATGGGTGGCGCCCCTCCTCGATCACGAGGTCGACGGCCTCCGCGCCGCTGAACTCGACGTTGGCCCGGGTCGTGTCGAAGTGCGTGTTGCTGGGAATCGCCTTGCCGGGGCCGCCGATGACCGAGAAGAGGATCTTCTCCGCGGCCCTGCCCTGGTGCGTCGGGATGACGTGCTTGAACGGGAAGAGGATCTGCACGCTCTCCAGGAAGCGGAACCAGGATGGCGAGCCCGCATACGACTCGTCGCCTCGCTGGATTCCGGCCCACTGCTCGGCCGACATCGCTCCGGTGCCAGAGTCCGTCAGCAGGTCGATGATCACGTCGGCCGCGTGGAGGTTGAACAGGTTGTAGCCTGCCTCGCGCAGGTGCCCCTCGCGCTCCGCCACCGAGGTCATCCGGATCGGCTCCACGCTCTTGATCCGGAACGGCTCGATGATCGTCTTCCATTGATCCACGACGGGAGCATAGGCGCTGGACCTGAGCGTGCGGAGCGGGGGCGGGCCATCATGGCGCTCTCGCGCGGAGCTCTGGAGAGGAGAGGCGATGGAGGACTGGGAGTCGTTGAGCGCCGAGGTCGGGTCGCGCCCGGCGGCAGTGAGCTGGGCCGAGAACGAGATGCAGGTCTTCTTCATCGGGACCGATGGCCAGTTGTGGGATACCTACTGGGACGGCGCGGTCTGGCACGATCGCCACCCACACGGCGGGGAACTGGCCGGCAGCCCCGCGGCCTGCAGCTGGGGAGCTGATCGGATCGACATCTTCGCTCGAGGGCGGGACGGGACGCTCCAGCATCGCTGGTACGTGCCGGAAGGCTGGCAGCCTTGGGAGTCGCTCGAGATTCGGATCGACGGGGATCCGGCGGCCTGCAGCTGGGGTCGGGATCGGATTGACCTCTTCGTCCGAAGCGACGCAGGGGCGCTGCTGCACGGCTGGTGGGACGGCCAGCGCTGGTCCTTCACCCAGCGGCCGACCTGAATGCCGGGGCGGGTAGACTCACGCCCGATGCCTACGAACTCGAACCGCACCTGCCTTGCGCGACTCCCCGGCGGTGAGCTGAAGGAGCTGAGCGCCAAGGAGCACGACACAATCGATGGCCTGCGGAAGAAGGCTGACCATGTCGTGTGGCTCGATATCGCGTCGCCCACCGCTGACGACCTGAAGCTGCTCCGCGACGAGTTCTCCGTCCATCCTCTGGCCCTGGAGGACATCGAGAAGCGACGGCAGCGCCCCAAGCTCGATACGTACTCCGAGCAGCAGATCATCGTGACCTACGAGGTGCTCGAGCCGTCCCAAGCTGATCAGCACTTCGACCTCGGCGAGCTCCACCTCTTCGCGGGACCCGGCTACGTCGTCAGCGTCCGCTGGCACGGGTCGCCCGCCATCGAGGAGGTCGATCGGCGCTTCCGCGATCGGCCCGACGCCGTGGCCCGGACGCCGGGCTCACTGGTGTACGCCATCCTCGACGCCGCGGTGGACGGCTACTTTCCCCTGCTCGACCGACTCACCGACAAGATCGAGGGTCTCGAGGAGCGAATCCTGGCGGGCGGGCGGAGCAACGACACCCTGCGCATCATCCTGGGCCTGAAGCGCAAGCTGCTCGAGCTGCGACGGCACCTCTCCCCGCAGCGGGACGTGGCCAACGCCCTCCTGCGCCGGGACCTGCCGCTGGTCGACGACACATCGGCTCCCTATTTCCAGGACCTGTACGACCACACCATCCGGGTGCTCGACCAGCTGGACCTGCAGCGCGACCTGCTGGCATCGGCGCTTGAGGCCAACCTGTCGGTCACCAGCAACAACCTGAACGCGATCATGAAGCGGCTGACCGCCTTCACCGTGATCCTGATGGTTCCCACCCTGATCGCGGGCGTCTACGGCATGAACTTCCACTTCATGCCCGAGCTGAGCTGGCCGTTCGGCTATCCGCTGGCGCTGGTGGTGATGCTGGCGACCATGGTCGGTGGGGCGCTCTTCTTCCGCGCTCGCGACTGGTTCTGATGGCTGCTTCCGGGGGTGGCACCCTCGCCATCGAGGCGATCGACCTCGTGCGGACCTACCAAACCCACACCGGGGTCATCCGTCGCCGGCCGATGACGGTCGAGGCTGTGCGCGGCATCAGCTTCGAGGTGCGACCCGGCGAGCTCTTCGGCCTGCTGGGGCCAAACGGCGCTGGCAAGACGACCACGATCAAAATGCTGATCACGCTCCTGCTACCGACCTCCGGGACGGCAAGGGTCCTGGGATTCGATGTGGTGCGCGATACGACCGCGGTTCGTCAGCACATCGGCTACGTCTTCGGCGGGGATCGCGGGCTCTACGACCGGGTCAGCGGCCTCGACAACCTGCGCTATTTCGCCGAGCTGTATGGCGTCGAGCCGTCTGAGCAGAAGCGCCGGATCGCCGCCCTGCTGGAGCTCGTCGGGCTCACGGGGCGGGAGAACGAGAAGGTGGAGGGATACAGCCGCGGGATGCGTCAACGCCTCCACATCGCGCGCGGGCTGCTCCACGATCCAGAGGTGATCTTCATGGATGAGCCTTCGATCGGCCTGGACCCGGTGGGGGCGCGTGAGCTGCGCCAGACCGTCCGCTCGCTCGTCGACTCCGGCAAGACCGTCCTCCTGACCACTCACTACATGTTCGAGGCCGATGCACTTTGCGACCGCATCGCTGTCATCAACGCGGGCCGCATCGTCGCGCTCGGGACCGGCGCGGACCTGAAGGACGCGATCGCCGAGCGAACCATCGTCGAGATCGAGACCTTCGGAGTGACCGACGAGGCCGTCGAGCGGCTGCGCCGGGACGACGATGTCAGCGCCATCAACATGGAGGAGCGCGACCAGAGCCAGATCCTCCTGGTCCAGAGCGAGCGGGGCGCACACATCACCCAGCGTCTCCTCTCTCTCCTCGGCGACACGCGGGTCGGCAAAGTGGTCGCACGCGAACCGACCCTCGAGGACGCCTACGTTCACCTCATTGCGACAAGCGGCGACGACGAGGCCCGAGCGGCGCGGGCCGCATCGGTTCAGTAGGTGACGCGATGACTCCGGCGAGAACGCTGCGATTGATCTGGTTCGTCACCTGGTTCAACGTGCGGATCCTGCTGGCCAGCGAGTTCTTCATCCTGACCACCTTCATCGCGCCACTCATCTTCGCCACCCTGGCCTTCTTCCTGTTCCGGTCAGGCGGAGGCGTGGCCGGGCAGACGCTTCTCTACGTTGCCCTTGGGGCAGGCATGATGGGCGTCTGGAGCACAACCCTGTTCGGCTGCGGAGGTGCCATCGCCTGGCAGCGCTGGGAGGGGACGCTGGAGCTCCTTGTGAACGCCCCCTCCCGCTATGACTACATCCTGGTCGGCCAGACCCTCGGCGCCGTGGTCTTCGGCTTCTATGGAATCCTGACCACGCTGGTGT
>DATCQR010000154.1:0-3148 GCA_036569405.1 Candidatus Limnocylindria bacterium | reverse complement strand
GCCCGCTTCCCGAACCAGGAGTCGAAGACGGCCTCCACAGCCAGCTCGAGCTGCTTGTACGGGTCGGTCGGGAAGTCCTCAGCGGTGGCGGTCCGCACGATGGCCCGATACTCGTCGGCCGCCTCCTTGAGATCGTCCGCGGTGAGCTCGGTGTCGAGCTTCACGCCACGCTTGGCCTTGAGCGCGTCGAACGGCTCGTCGAAGGCGGTGGCCGGGATGTCGAGCACGATCCGGCCGAACATCGCCACGAATCGGCGCCAGGCGTCGTAGCCGAAGCGCTCGTTGTCCGTGAGCTTGATGAGCCCGGCGACAGTCTCAGGGTTCAGGCCCAGGTTGAGGACGGTGTCCATCATCCCGGGCATCGAGAAAGCGGCGCCGGAGCGGACGCTGACCAGCAGGGGGTTGGCGGGGTCGCCGAATTTCTTGCCGGTCTCTTGTTCGAGTGCGGTCATGTGCGCGAGGACGTCGTCCCACAGGCCCGGCGGGAGCTGCTTGCCGGCCGCGTAGTAGGCGTTGCAGGCCTCGGTGGTGATCGTGAAGCCGGGCGGCACGGGGAGCCCCGCGTTCGTCATCTCGGCGAGCCCGGCGCCCTTACCGCCGAGCAGCGCACGCATGGCAGCGTTCCCCTCGGGGAAGGTGTAGATCAGCTTCGTTGCGGTCGTGGCCATGTGGCGGTCGAGGATCCTCCACCTGAGGGTCGCGGGAGCATGATTCTACCCGCCGGGATCGCTCGTCCGGCGACGGCGGGCCTCAGCCGGGCCGGCGACCCGCGAGTCTGCGGCGGCCTGGCTGCCGGTACCGGACCTCGATCAGCGGCCACAGGTCTGAGACCAGGACCCGGTAGTCCCCGCCGACGATCGCCGCGCGCAGGCGTCCGGTGCGAATCAGTCGCCGCACGTGCTCCGGGTGGAAGCCGAGGATGATCCCCGCCTGCCTGGTGCCCACCATCAGCGCCTCCGGGTCCACCTCGGCCGACGGGTCCATGCCGGCCATGGCGACGGCCATCGCCTTGGCTCGATCGGCGGTCAGCGCGACAGCCTCTGGCTCGGAGCGTCGCATCGCGCTCGCCATTGCGGCGGCCAGGCGCTCGCGCAGGTCGCCGACCTTCATCGCACCCGCAGCCAGCCGCGTCGAAGGGCAAAGGCAAAGAGCCCGTCCGATGCAGCCAGCAGGCGTCCGAGCCAGCCGGCCCCCTGGCGGTACACAGACCTGGACTTAGCGAGGACTCGCTCCCGATCACGCGCCGTGAGTTCTTCGGCCAGCGCGCGGAATTCTTCGAAGGCTGCCGAGGGCTGCCCCGCCAGCCACAGGGCATCCGCCAATGCTTCGCGTGCGCCAGGATCGCCCGGCCTCACGTCCGTTGCGCGGATCGCGGCGGGAAGCGCAGCGGCCGGGTCACCAAGATGGATGAGGCCGCGAGCCAGCGCGAGCTGAGCGTCGAAGTTGCCCGGATCGAGCCGGACGGCGCGGCGGGCTGCCTCGACCCCCTTTCCCGCGTCCGCGGCCTCGATGCGCTCGGCTGCCTCGGCTACGGTCCAGGCAACCTGGCGCGGATCGCGCTGCGCGAGCCGCGCGTACTCGGCTGCCGCGTCGGCGTGCTCCCCGCGACGCGACTGGATCTCGGCCAGCAGCTCACGATAGCGAACCTCTTCGGGGTCGAGGCGGACCGCGTCCATCGCATCGGCCTCCGCCTCCTCGAGCCGGCCGAGGGTCAGCAAGGCCCGTGCCCGGGCCTCGTGCGCGGCGTCGTCGCCCGGGCGGACAGCGATCCGCTGGGTGGCCGCTGCGACCACCTGCGCGAGGTCTTCGACCTCAGGCCGCTCCACCCGCCACCAGCTCGCTGATCCGGTCAGGAAGCGCGTCGAGCGCCACCCGCTCCTGGGTCATGCTGTCGCGCTCCCGGATCGTGGCTGCGCCATCGGTCAGGGTGTCGACATCGACCGTCACGCAATACGGCGTCCCGATCTCGTCCTGGCGGCGGTAGAGCTTGCCGATGCTCGCGGTGTCGTCGTAGGTAGCCGGCATTCGCAGCTTGAGCTCGCCCGCCAGGCGCTGTCCCAGCTCCACCAGCTCGGGCCGGTTGCGAAGGAGCGGCATGACCGCGACCTTGATTGGCGCAAGCGACGGGCGGAGGTGCAGTACCACCCGCTTCTCGCCCTCGACCTGCTGCTCCTCGTAGGCGTCGAGCAGGACCGTCAGCAGTGCACGATCGACCCCCATCGCCGGCTCGATCACGAACGGCGTCACGTGCTCGCCGCTCGCCTCGTCGAAGATCGACAGCGACTTTCCGGATGCCTCGGCGTGCGCCTTCAGGTCGAAGTCGGTTCGGTCGGCGACGCCCTCGAGCTCGGACCACCCCATCGGGAATTCATATTCGATGTCGGTCGTCTGGCGGCTGTAGTGCGACAGCTCGTCCGGATCGTGCGGTCGCAGCCGGAGTCGTTCGGCGCCGATTCCCATCACATCGGTCCACCAGCGGAGGCGCTCATCGACCCAGTAGGCGAACCACTCGTCCTCGGCCGAGGGATGGACGAAGAACTCCATCTCCATCTGCTCGAACTCACGGTCGCGGAAGATGAAGTTGCCTGGCGTGATCTCGTTGCGGAAGCTCTTGCCGATCTGGGCGATCCCGAACGGCAGCCTCTTGCGCGCCGTGGTCGCCACGTTCGCGAAGTTGACGAAGATGCCCTGGGCCGTCTCGGGACGAAGGTAGGCTACCGATGCCGACTCCTCCACCGGCCCGACCCGGGTCTGGAACATCAGGTGGAACTGCCGCGGCTCGGTGAGGGTGCCGCGATTCCCGCAGTTCGGACAGGCGATCTCCGACGGCGGCCCCTTCAGGTCGTCGGCCCGGAAGCGGAGCTTGCAGTTGCGGCAATCGACCATCGGGTCGCTGAAGCCCGCGACGTGACCGGAGACCTCCCATACCCGCGGATTCATGATGATCGACGCGTCGAGACCCACGATGTCATCGCGCAGCTGGACCATCTGGCGCCACCAGGCGGCCTTGACGTTGTTCTTGAGCTCGACGCCGAGCGGCCCGTAGTCCCAGAAGCCGCCCATTCCGCCATAGATCTCGCTCGACGGGAACACGAAGCCGCGGCGCTTGGCGAGGCTGACGATGAGCTCCATGTTCGGCGCGGGCATG
>DATCQR010000153.1:0-4365 GCA_036569405.1 Candidatus Limnocylindria bacterium | reverse complement strand
GTTGACATGGTGCTGGACGGCCCCGCTGGAATGGTTGGCGTGGAGGTGGAGCGGGCGCTCCTCGACCTCCAGGCTCAGTTGCGGGCAGCGCAGCTCAAGCGAACGGCAATGGCCGAGCGGACGGGCCGGACCGTTCGCCTGGTGATCGGCGTTCTGGACACGCGGCGCAATCGGGCTGCGGTGCTCACGCATCGGTCGCTGCTGGCGGCGGCTCTTCCTGTTCCATCGAAGAGGATCTGGGCCTGCCTTCGCTCCGGTGCGCCAGTGCTGGGCGACGGGCTGCTGTGGGTACGCATGCCTTCGCGGGCAGCGCCATAAGCCTGGCTAATAGTCGTGCACCGATGGTCGGCCATCGGTGAAGTTGCATAAGCCCACCTTATCCAGGCGCACCGGAGGGCCCTCATCGGTGCAGGAGCATAAGTCTGGCTTATGCCCGCCGGGTCAGGCGGGACGGGGGGCTAGTCCTCTCCCCCACCTGACTGGTCGCGGATCGAGGAGACGATCCCCTCGTCGGCGAGGGTGGTCACGTCGCCCAGCGGACGCTTCTCGGCGATGTCCCGCAACAGGCGACGCATGATCTTGCCGGAGCGGGTCTTGGGAAGGTCGGGCGTGAACATGATCTGCTTGGGGCGCGCCAGCTTCCCGATCACCTCGGCGACGTGCTCGCGCAGCTGGGCCGCCAGCTCCTCGGAGGCCTCGAACCCGGCGCGCAGGATGACATAGCAGAAGATCGCCTGGCCGGTGATCGGGTCGGTGCGGCCGACCACCGCAGCCTCGGCCACAGCGGGGTGCGAGACGAGCGCCGACTCCACCTCGGTCGTCGAGATGCGGTGGCCGGAGATGTTCATCACGTCGTCGACGCGGCCGAGGAGCCAGTAGTAGCCCTCGTCGTCGCGCTTGCAGCCGTCCCCCGCGAAATACCGCCCGGGGTAGCGCGACCAGTAGGTCTCGACGTATCGGTCGTGGTCGCCGTAGATCCCGCGCAGCATGGCCGGCCACGGCCGCTCGAGCACGAGATACCCGCCGCCACCCAGCGGCACGGAGTTCCCCAACTCATCCACCACGTCGGCCTTGATGCCGGGGAACGGGAAGGTGGCACTCCCCGGCTTGGTGATGGTGAGCCCAGGCAGCGGCGTGATCAGGATCATTCCGGTCTCCGTCTGCCACCAGGTGTCCACCACGGGGCACCGCTCCCCGCCGATGTACTTCCAGTACCAGGCCCACGCCTCGGGGTTGATCGGCTCACCCACCGAGCCCAGAAGGCGCAGCGAGGAGAGGTCGTCGCCGGCGAAGGCGTCCTGCCCGTACTTCATGAGGGCGCGGATGGCAGTGGGGGCGGTGTACAGGATCGTGGCGTGGTACCGGGCGGCGATCTGGGCCCATCGGTCCTTGTCGGGGAAGTCGATCGCCCCCTCGTAGATGATCCCGGTGGTCGCGTTGGCGAGCGGCCCGTACACGATGTACGAATGGCCGGTCACCCAGCCGATGTCGGCCATGCACCAGTACACGTCCTCGGGCTTGATGTCGAAGATGAGCCGATGGGTGGCCGCGGTCCCGACCAGGTAGCCCGCCGTGGTATGCATGATCCCCTTGGGCTTGGCCGTCGTGCCCGAGGTGTACAGCAGGTAGAGGAGGTCCTCGGAGTCCATCGGCTCAGGGGTGGCTTCGGTTGCCTGGTCCGCGACCAGCTCATGCCACCAGTGGTCGCGGCCTTCCTGCCATTCCACGGGGTCGCCGGTGCGCTTGACCACGACGCAGTTTTGGACCGATGGACTGCGCGCCATGGCGTCGTCCGCGTTGCCCTTCAGGTGGACGGCCGCGCCCTTGCGATAGCCGCCGTCGGCGGTGATCACCGTGGTGCACTGCGCGTCGTCGATGCGGCCGGCCAGCGCGTCTGCCGAGAAGCCCCCGAAGACGACGGAGTGGGGCGCCCCGATGCGTGCGCAGGCGAGCATGGCGATGGGCAGCTCGGGGATCATCGGCATGTAGATGGCGACCTTGTCGCCCTTCTTCACGCCGAGCTCGCGGAGGGCGTTGGCGAGGCGGCAGGTCTCGTCGAGGAGGTCCTTGTAGGTCAGCGTTCGCTTGTCGCCCGGCTCGCCCTCCCAGTAGTAGGCGACCTTGTCTCCCTTGCCCGCTGCGACGTGGCGGTCGAGGCAGTTGACGCTGATGTTCAGCTTGCCGCCGACGAACCACTTGGCGTACGGGAGCTGCCAGTCCAGGAGCTGCGTCCAGGGCTCGATCCAGTCGATCCGCGCGGCCTCCTGCGTCCAGAAATCACGGAACCCTTCCTCGGTCGCGGTGCGCCTGTAGATCTCCGGGTCGTTGGCCGTGGCGTTTCTGATGAACTCCGCCGGCGGCGCGAAGGTGCGCTCCTCGCGCAGCAGGTTCTCGATGGTTGCCGCTTCGGCGGCGGGCTCAATCGGCTCGGATCCCGGCGCTTGGCCCCGCTCGTCTGCCATTGCCCGGATTCTAGCCCCGGCGTCGGCGTTGCCGGCTAGCGGTGCACGCGTTCCCCGGATGCCGCCGACCTCTCGATGGCGGCGATCACCTCATGGCGCCGGACGGCATGCGCGAAATCCGGCACGGTATGCGTGCCGTTGTCGATGTCAGGCATCGGGCGAGCGCGAGCGTCCCCGACCTGGGTGACCCGTTCCTTCCGAGCCGTCATCTGGGTGGTCACGCTGCGCGCTCCTTGCGACGGGCTTAGAAGCCCAGCACCTCGTCCACCAGGACGACGGTGATGCGGCCGGGGGTGATCTCGCGGTTGATGATGAGGACCTTGTTTACCGCGCTGTGGATCCCGTACGCCGCCATGACGCGGGCATCTTCGAGCGGAAGGGCGTACTCATCGATCCGCCGGAGGCCCTCCTCGAGGTCGGAGACGATCTTCTGCGTCCCGACCACCAGGATGACTCGACCGGCGCCGCTGACATATGGTCCGAGCTGGCTGCCGCCCATCGAGGCGGTGATCAGCGATCCGGTCTCGGTGACGGCGTGCACGCTGCCGAGCATCACGTCCGGCGCCGCGCCCAGGCGGCGTATCTCATCGGCCTGGGTCTTGCGGTCCATGCTGTAGAGCCGCGGCCGAAGGAATTCATAGTCATCCGACTCCTCAAAGGTGTCGGTGATGCCGGTCGCAGCAAGCGTCTGCGAGGCACCGTGATGGACCTGGGATCCGGGCGGGATGATGCCGAGCACGATCCGCTTCGCCTCGGCAGCATCGGCGGCTCGGTGGACGGTGATGCCGTTCGCCTCGGAGGGCGGCGACCCGTTCGATTGACTCGTGCCTCATCCGTCGCAGTGCCGAAACGGCGGGCGACGTCGGCCTCGAAGAGGGGCTTGACTTCGGTGATCATTGTTCTTTCCTTCCGGTTGCCTTGCTGGTATAGTTGCAACCGCAAGTACCTTACCGTTATCTGGTTGCATATGCAAGTACATTCGAACGATGAACTGGGTGGGCTCGTCGACGGCCTGGTTGCCCACGAGATCCCGAATCGGCGTGGCCTGGAGGCCTGGACCGCCCTGCTTCGGGCACATGCCACCCTCGTCCGCCAGCTCGAGACGGACCTCAAGAAGGAGACGGATCTCGCCCTGGCGGACTTCGATGTGCTCGCCCAACTCGCGCTCGCTGGCGGGAAGCTGCGCATGACGGAGCTGGCCGACCGGGCGCTCATCTCCCGGTCGGGCATGACGCGCCGGGTCGCCAATTTGATTGACGAAGGACTCGTCGCGCGAGCTGGCGCCGACGCCGACGCCCGTGTCGTGGTGGTCTCGCTGACCGATGCGGGGGTCGAGCGACTGACCGAGACCGCTCCGGTCCATGCTCGCGGGGTCGCCAAGCTGTTCGTCGCTCAGCTGGATGACGACGAGCTCGCGGCCCTCAGGGGCGCACTGGAAAAGGTCACCCTGGACTGCACGTTCGGCTGAGAGCGCGGCGCTAGCCCCGGCGCGGCGTTAGCCCCGGCGCGGTCCTCGAACGAAGAGGATCCCGTCTTGATTGAGCGGCTCGCCCGCTCGAATCGCGCGCCAGATGGAGCGTGACTGGGCTGGAAGCGTTCGCGCAAGGACCTCGCTGAATGGCGCGAGCCGTGCTCTCGTCGCCTTCGTGTCCGGAACCGCGATGACCAGGCGTATCGGCCTTTCTTCGCGGACGGCAAGGGCCTCGCGCTTGAGCTGCGCTGACCGCAACTGCGCCTGCAGGTCGACCAGCGCGCGCTCGATCTCGATGTGAATGACCTCGGTTGGGCCGACGAGGAGCAGATCGGCGGCGCGCGGATCGCCGGGCGCCGCCGGCACCTCGAGGCTCACCTTCCAGCTCGGATGCGCCGCAGCCACGATCACTTGCGCCAGCCCGAGCTGACC
>DATCQR010000152.1:0-3197 GCA_036569405.1 Candidatus Limnocylindria bacterium | reverse complement strand
GGGCCGCCAGCGCATAGCGGTCGGTCATGCCGGCGACGTAGTCCGCGACCTGCGTGACGAGGGGAGCATCGGCCTCGCGATAGGTGGCCGGGATCTGATCGGGATGGGCCAGGTGGTGGTCGACCAGTGCGCCCAGCGTGTCGATGGCGGCGCGCTGCTCACGAAGGAGGGATGGGGCCAGGTAGACGCGCTCGAACATGAACGCGCGCAGCTCGTGCATCACGTCCAGCGTCTCGTCATCCATGCGCACCTCGCCGGCCCGCAGCGAGTTGTCGAGCACCGCGTCGATCATCTCTCCGATCCAGACCCGCCCCGGCTCGCCGAAGCGCGCCATTGCCGCAGGCGGAAAGGAGTCGGCCTCCAGGACGCCCGCCCGGATCGCATCCAGCGCGTCGTGGGCCAGGTACGCGATGCGATCCGCGTACCGGACGCAGAGAGCCTCCTGGGTGGAGGGCGGCGGCTCGATCTTCCAGGAATGGGCCCGGATCCCGTCGCGGACCTCCCAGGTCAGGTTGAGGTCCTCGAGCACCTCGTAGACCCGAACGCTCTGCGCGGCGTGGTGCCAGCCATCGGGCGGGAAGTAGGGCGACAGCGCCTCCTCGCCGGTGTGCCCGAAGGGTGTGTGGCCGACGTCGTGGCCCAGCGCAATCGCCTCGGCCAGCGGATCGTTCAGGGAGAGGCCGGCGGCAAGGGCGCGGGCGATCTGCGCCACCTGCAGGGTGTGCGTCAGGCGGGTCACGAAGTGATCGCCCTCGGGGTTCAGGTAGACCTGCGTCTTGTGCTTCAGGCGCCGGAAGGCCTTGGAGTAGATGATCCGATCCCGGTCCCGCTCGTATGCGGTGCGGAATCGATCGGGCTCCTCGGGGCGCACGCGGCCACGGCTCTGCGTCGATCGGGCCGCCGGTTCGGAGAGGCGCTCCTCCTCTTCCTCGCGCGCGCGCCGGTCACGCCGGATCAGGCCTGGCATGGATCGATGATGACCGATGCCTCGCACTTGGGCGAGCCTGGCGCGCCGGACAGGATTCGAACCTGCGACCTTCGGCTCCGGAGGCCGACGCTCTATCCACTGAGCTACCGGCGCGCGGGGAGCGAGTCTAACGGAAAGGAGAAGGCCCCTCCGAAGAGGGGCCTTCCGTTGCTGCCGGATTCGCTAACCGCAAGGGCATCTTTCACGAGCGGTTTCCCGCTCTACCCTTACCCAAACCTACCCATGGCCTTGCGATCAGTGGTGAATCGCTGTGCGAACAGCCCCGAAAGGATACGCCTGAGGTCGGGTATGGGTCAATGGTTGGGGGCTAAGAATCGTTTACATTTCGAAGCGGTTTTCAGGCCGATTCACCCCGTTCAGGTGCCCGATTCGATCGTGATGGACTGGATGATGACCGGATCGACCGGGATTCCGTCCTGCGGGTTGTTGACGCTCACCGCGCCGATGGTGTCGATCACGTCGGTCCCCTGCGTCACCTTGCCGAGCACGCTGTAGTAGGGCCGCAGCTGCGGCAGGCTGGCGAGGTCGATGAAGAACTGGCTCCCATTGGTGTCCCTGCCGCTGGTGATCTCGCCGCTGATGGCGTCGTACTGCAGGGCATTCGCCATGGCGACCGTATAGCGGTCATACGGCTGGCTCGCGTCCGGGAACTCGACCTCGAAGCCGTAGCCCGACCCACCAGTGCCAAGTCCATCGAACGAGCCGCGGTTCGTCCTTGTGCCGGGGTCGCCTGCCTGGGCGACGAAGCCGGCGATGACCCGATGGAAGGTGATCCCGGCATAGAAGTCGCAGCGTGCCAACGCCACGAGGTTGGCGGTGGCGATCGGAGCCGATGTGGCATCCAGCTCGATCGTGAAGGTCCCGAGCGTCGTCGTCACCACCGCCCGTTGCGCATCGGCCAGGAGCGTCGTGGCCTCGGACGCGGTCGGCGCCGAGGTCGGGCAGTCATGCGGCGCGAGGCTCACCAGGGGTGGCGAGCCGCATGCCACGAGGCCCAGTGCCAGGATCGCCCCAGCCCAGGGCCGTGCTCGGCCTCTCATTGCCCGTGGGGCAGTGAGCGCTCGAGGAAGCCGAGCACCCAGCCGGCGTACTCCGGGCAGGTCTCCACCGATCCGCCGTGCTTCGCCTTGGGGCACGTCTTCAGCTCGACGTGAGCCCCCTTGTCAGGCGCGGCCCGTTTCAGGTCGGCAGCATCGGTCGGACCGACGGCGTCGTCGTCTCCGGCCTCTACGATCAACATGGGGCGACTGCCCATCCGCTCGATCGCCTGGACGGGGTCAGCGAGGCTGAGGTCTTCCCCTGTACGGATCAGCCCGCCGAGCAGGATCGACCATGCGCCGGGCAATGCCAGCGGGAGGCCCCTGCTTTCGAGCTGCCTCTGCAGGGCACCGACCAGGGTGGCGTGGGTGGAGTCGAGGATCACCGCAGCAACTCGCTCGTCGTCGGCGGCCTCGTCGATGGCAGTTACGCCACCCATCGAGACCCCCAGGACCGCGATCGAGGGCGGGGACTTGGCCTCCTCCAGCCAGTCGACGATCGCCTTGAGGTCGCGGACCTCGCGGACTCCGAGGGTCGTGAGATCGCCGGAGCTCTGCCCGTGGTTGCGGAAGTCGAAGAGGACGAGGTTGTAGTCGGCGTGCAGCGGCTCGGCCCAGCGCAGCATCTCGCTCTTGGACTCCCCATTGCCATGGGCGAGCACAACCGTCGGCGCCGTGGGACTCGATTTCCCGGCGGGGATGTACCAGCCCGCGATGCGAATCCCGTCGCTTGCGGTCAGGTCGGCGCCTGCAGCTTCACCGGGCCGCGCGCATTCAGTGCGATCCGGGAACGCGTCCAGCTGCTGGTCGGAGGCGAGATCGTAGTTGATCGCTTCGTATGCCCAGCCGAATGCGGAGGCGGGCGTCCGGCAGTCGCCTGAGCGCTCGTGGGCCGCGAACCCCTGCGAGCCGTCGTAGCCGATGAAGGCGAGGTATCCCACCAGGGCGACAAGCGAAAGCGCCATTGCGGACGAGACCCACCGCCAGATTGCGGTACGGCGCGCCTGGCGAGGGTCTGGCGGCGGCTCGAACGGCACTCGGCCGAGTATACGGGTGGTGCCCCGTGGAAGGCTCCCCTACAATCCGGGGCCCGTGGTTAGTCCGAAGGTCACCAGGCCCGCCACCAGGAACGTTGTGCCGAGGCACCGCGGCCACTCGCTGGCGCCCGAACA
>DATCQR010000151.1:0-6123 GCA_036569405.1 Candidatus Limnocylindria bacterium | reverse complement strand
GGCTGCGAGCGCCTGCCGCCAGCGCCTGGGTCAGGCCGCTCGGGTCGAGGTAGCCGTCAGTGGGGAGCCACGCCGCCCCCAGGACTCCGTCCGTGTGCATCAGCGGGAAGAGGCGCTGCGCTTCCTCGGCGCTCACCAGCTCCATCGGCAGTCCGTAGGCCTTCGCCCAGCCGGCCTGCCGGCGCAGCTCCTCCATGCGCTCCGCCGACGAGGCAAGCCGCAGGGAGCCGACCTCGCGCCAGCCCGGATCGACCCCGGTCTCAGTTGCCAGCCCCCGGTAGGTGTCGACGCTGTCGACCATCATGCGGGTGAGGGTCGGGCTCGAGCGGAGCTGCCCCACCAGCCCCGCGGAGTGGAAGGTCGAGCCTGATGTCAGCTCGGACCGATCGAGCAGCACGACATCGGTCCAGCCCAAAAGGGTCAGGTGGTAGGCGATCGCCGCGCCTCCGACGCCACCACCGATGATCACGCAGCGGGCTCGCTCCGGCAGCCCCCCGTCGCGGTCAGCCACGCGTCGCCTCGTGCAGCTGCACCTCGAACCCGAGGCCGCGCCCGTTAGTGAGAAGCCGCTCGAAGTGCTCGTCCGCGTATTCAACGAAGTCGACGTCGAGCGTGCTGATCCCCTGCTGCAGGACGCCCCACATCGCCTCGCGGAAGTCGGACACGATGCGCATCAGCGCCAGGCGCGCGAGGCGCGAAGGCCGCACCTCGCCCTCGTAGGCCTCGAGCAGGATGGCGTCCTCGTCGGGCGTGAGGTCGTGGTTGACGCTGAAGTTGCCGAGGTCGAAGAAGGGGTCGCCCATGCCGGCGTACTCCCAGTCGACGATCCGGATCCGCTCGCCATCGTCGATGAAGTTGGCGTTGAGGAGGTCGTTGTGGCAGGGCCGCAGGTCGATCCGCGCTTCGAGCAGGGCGCGCTCGATGCGCCGCCCAACCTCGTGCGCCTGCTCCCAGGCTGCCGGCCGCGGCACGCCGCGCTCCATCGCCAGCGCCAGGTACGCCTCCACGATGCGCAGCGGAACGAACAGCCCCGGGATGGCCGGCCCGCCATGGATGCGGCGGATCGAGTCGGCCACGCGGCGAATAGTCGCCGGCTGGTGAATCTGCTCCAGGCTGACCGGCTCACCGACGATGAAGCGGGTGACGAGGTAGCCCTCGGGCCGGATGAAGGCGGTGACCTCCGGGCCGATGCCCACCCCGGCCGCCGCCACGGTTGCGGCGTGCTCCACCTCGCGGCTGATGCCGAGCAGGTGGGTGTCGTTGCCCGCAAGGCGGATCACGTAGCGCTCGGGCTCCCCGGCAGCCGTTATCAGGTAGTTGCGGTTGGTAATGCCCCCCGACAAGGCAGTCAGCGTCAGCTGGCGGCCTGCGGTCTCCGGCACGCGCTGCAGTGCCGCGACCAGCTGGTCACGCAGCTCGCCGCGAAGCTCTTCCTCAGGTTCGTTCACGGTGGGCGCTCTCCGGGCCTGTGCTGCCGGACACGATAGCGAGCGGCCCGGCGCCAGGGCGCCGAGCCGCTCTCACCTCGCGAGGGATCCGGGACGCTAGGCGATCATCGCCTCCCCGGTGGCCAAGTCGGCCTCGACGCGGTCTTCGCGGCCGCGCTGCACCAGCAGGTAGTAGGCCAGCCCAACCACGAAGACGAGACCCACCAGGGTCTCAAACACCGGCCAGGCAGGCAGCCCCGTCAGCACATTGGCTGTGCCGTCCGCATTCTTGCCGAAGGCCAGGAAGGTGTTGATGAACGGGTTGACCCAGGTGTTTCGAAGGTCGTTGCCAAACACACCAAAGATCGGGCTGGTCCAGATCCCGATGTTGATGACCATCACGCCGCCCCACAGCAGCGCCACGAAATTGATGACCGTTCCCCAGCCACGCAGGCTGAACCAGGCTCCCTGGTGCGGCCAGCCCTTGGTACGAGCGACGAAGACCCCGAGGTTGCAGAGGAAGTAGCTGATGTAGATCATCCCCGTGGCCGCGATCGCCAGGTAGATGGAGGCCAGCGCTCCCATGAACAGCAGGGGTACGGCGCCGAGGATCCCGACTGCAACAGCGGCATTGGCGGGGGTCCGGAACGTGTGGTTCACATGGCCCCACGCGGCGCCGAACGGGAGCCGGCGATCACGCCCCATCGAGAACATCAGGCGCACGGTCGCGCCCTGGATTGCCAGGGTGCACACGTACACCGCGATCAGGATCATCACCAGGTAGAGCTCGCCGAGCGTAATGAAGCCGAACGAGAAGGTGAGGTTCTCCTTGATCGTGTCGGCGATTGGGAAGCCGAACGCCTGGCCAGTGGCCACCGCGGCGCCGACGTCCTGGAAGGACAGGGTCACAGCGAGCAGGAAGATGCCTCCGACAAGGCCGGAGAGCCAGATGGCCGACAGCACGCCGCGCGGCGCCTGGCGGCCGGCGTCCACTGTCTCCTCGCCGAAGGTGCCTGCCGTGTCGAATCCATAGACCACGAAGAGCGCCATGAACATGCCGACCAGGAAGATCGGCAGGTAGCCGCCGTCGCTCAGGTTGGCGGTGAACGAGGTGTCGAACAGGATGGCCGGCGACTGATGGTTGGCGAAGAAGAGCAGGATGAGAGCGAAGACGACCATCCCCAGGATCTCCGCGCCAACGCCGACGTTGTTGATGAGCGCCAGCAGCCGGACTCCTTCGATGTTGATGAGCGTCGTGGTCACCAGCGCGGCGAGCCCTACGAACTGCCACATGTCGAGGCCGGGGATCGGCGAGTCACTGGCGAGGTCGAAGCCCATGATCGTGGACAGCACGAGCGGGACGGTCGCAGCCACGGCCGTGACGGTCACCACCCCGGCCCAGAAGTAGATCCAGCCGGTGAACCAACCGAGCGTCTTGTTCGAGAGGCGCTTCGACCATTGATAGATCGACCCCGCCACCGGGAAGTGGCTTGCCAGCTCCGCGAAGTTCAGGGCGACGAACGTCTGCCCCAGGATGACCAGCGGCCAAGCCCAGAAGATGGCCGGCCCTCCCACACCGAATGCCACCGCCTGGTTCGTGAACGTGCCGGTCGACACGCTGATGTAGCTGAATGCCACGGCGAAGTTCGACAGAAACCCGAGTGTTCGCCGCAGCTCAGGCTTGATGCCGAGTGATCGCAGGTGCGCATCGTCGCGCGCGATCTGGTCGCCCTGACTGGAATCCATGGTCAAGACAGGTCCTCCTTCTCCATCACACCTGGTCGGGCGTGAGCCTCCGTCGCGAAACGACCGACGGTATCCGCGCGGATCGGTGATGCAGCAATTTGGACGACCGATCGGCCGGGCTGGGCGGCAGCATAGGAGTGCCCAGATGGGGAGTCAACGACTTTTTTCGTGGCCCTCGAATGGGGGGCCGATGCGGTACAGGTGCGCCAGGTCCGGGCGCTCGAGGAGGTCGGCCGAGATCCGCTGCAACGCCGATCGCTGGGGCTCGTACGGGACGAGCTCGACCGCCTCCGCGAGCGGTTCCCAGCGCCACTCGTCGTGTTCCTCGGAGAGCTGCGGCCCTGCGTCGTCCGCGATCAGCGCCGCGAACGGGACGATCGCCTCGACCGTCCCCCGACGCCAGGCGTACAGGTCGAAGACCGCATCCACCGAGTACAGCTCCACGGCTTCGAGCCCGGTCTCCTCGCGCAGCTCCCGCAACGCGGCGAGGTGCGGGGCCTCGCCCGCCTCGATCCAGCCGGAAACTCCCTGCCAGAAGGGGGCGCCATCACGGCCGGACCGATGCAGCAGCAGGAACTCGGCCGTGCCCTCGAACAGGCGGTAGGGCCACACGTCGACCCCCGTCACGCGGTGCGCGGGCCAGCCCTCGGCGCGCATCTTGCTCTCGGTCACGCGGCAGATTGTAGGAGGCGCGCCCGTATCATCGGACTATGAGGGATCGTCCCCGGATCGTCGTCACCCTGCACGGCCCGGAGCAGGCAGCGAGCGAGGAGCCGACCTGGGCCTCGTTCGACGCCTATCTCGACGCCGTGCGCCGCGCTGGCGGGGATCCGGTTGCTCTCGACCCAACTGCGGGCGATGCGGACCGCGCGACCGCCCTGGCCACGATGGACGGGCTGCTCCTGCCGGGCGGTGCGGATCTCGACCCCGCCCTGTATGGCGAGGAGCCGCACCCTGCGGTGGCTGTGGAGGGGTCGCGTGACGACCTCGAACTGGCGGCATGGACGGCCGCGCGCGAGCGCGGCGTGCCGATCTTCGGGATCTGCCGCGGCTTCCAGGCGATCAACGTCTTCTCGGGCGGGACGCTGCTGCAGCACCTCGAGGGCCACGACAGTCCGACCCAGGCGCCTGAGGCGCACCCGCTGCATCTCGATCCGGCCTCGCGCCTCGCCTCGATCCTGGGCGAGACGGATCCGCTCCTCAGCACGCAGGTGAACAGCTACCACCACCAGGCGGTTCGACCCGCTGACCTCGCTCGGGGGCTGGTCGCCTCAGCGCTCGCGCCCCATGACGAAGGCGAGCTTGTCGAGGGGCTGGAGGCAGGCGATCCCGATGACTGGCTGGTGGGGGTCCAGTTCCACCCGGAGCGCCCCGAGTTCATCGGCCCCGAGTTCGACCGCCTGTGGCGTGCCTTCGTGGACGCCGCGCGGATCAGGTCAGGTCGACGAAGACGTTCTTGACCTCGGTGTACAGCTCAAGCGCATGCATCCCGAGCTCGCGTCCCATGCCGCTCATCTTGTAGCCGCCGAACGGCGCCTCGGTGTGGACGCTGCTGTTGGTGTTGACCGATAGCACCCCGGCCTTGACCGCCCTGGCGACCCGCAGGGCCCGCCCGATGTCGTGGCTCCAGATCGAGCCGGAGAGCCCGTACGGTGTGTCGTTTGCCAGCCGGATCGCCTCCGCCTCGTCGCTGAACGGGATGATCGCCACCACCGGGCCGAAGATCTCCTCGCGCACGATGCGCATGTCCGTGCTGGCGGCGTCGAAGATGGTGGGCATCAGGTAGGCGCCGATGTCGAACGGGTCGCCGGTCGGCGCCTCGCCGCCGTAGACCAGCTCCGCGCCCTCCTCGCGCCCGATCCCGATGTAGTCGACCACGCGCTCGCGCTGCCGCTCGCTGATGAGGCTGCCCATCTGGGTCGCGTCCTCCGACGGGTCGCCGACGACCACCTTGCGGGTCGCCTCGGTGAACAGCTCGACGACCTTGTCGTGGACCGATGCCTCCACGAAGATCCGGCTGCGCGCGCAACAGTCCTGGCCCGCGTTGTCGAAGACGGCCAGGGGCGACTCGGCGGCGAAGCGCTCCAGGTCCGCGTCGGCGAAGACGATGTTGGGGCTCTTGCCACCCAACTCGAGCGAGACCTTCGTCACGTTGTTGGCGGCCAGCCGCATGATCTCCTGCCCCGTCGTCGTCTCGCCGGTGAAGGCCACCTTGCCAACTCCTGGATGGCCCGCCAGGGCTGCGCCGGCCGTGCCGCCGGGACCGGTAACGACATTGACGACGCCCGGCGGGAACCCCGCCTCGAGCGCCAGCTCGCCGAGGCGGATGGCGGTCAGCGGGGTGTAGCTGGCTGGCTTGAGGATCGCGGTGTTGCCTGCCGCCAGGGCCGGGCCAAGCTTCCAGCTGGCCATGTTCATCGGGAAGTTCCAGGGGACGATCAGGCCGACCACCCCGATCGGCTCGCGCAGGGTGAAGTCGAGCCCCGGCCTGCTGACCGGGATCGTCTCGCCGAAGAGCTTGTTGGCGGCACCTGCGTAGTACTCGAATACGAGGCTGACGGCCAGCGCCTCGCCGCGGGCGCCGCTGATCGGCTTTCCGACGTTCCTGCTCTCGAGCTGGGCGAGCTCCTCGAGGTTTTGCTTGACGAGGCTGGAGAACTTCTGCAGCGTCCGCCCGCGCTTCGAGGCGGACCAGGTCGACCAGGGACCCTCGAAGGCGGCCTGTGCGGCCTTGACGGCGCGATCGACGTCCTCGGCGCCGCCGAGTGGCGCGCGGGCCAGGACCTCACCCGTCGCCGGGTTCATGACGTCGAAGGTCTGCCCGTCAGCGGCATCGACCTGCTCGCCGCCGATGATCATCTTCACGTTGCCGATTGCCGGCTGGGCGCTGGTTTCGGTGGTCATGGCGCAATTCTAGGCATCAGGGCGAGGGCGATGGCTGCGCGGGTAC
>DATCQR010000150.1:0-3266 GCA_036569405.1 Candidatus Limnocylindria bacterium | reverse complement strand
GTGACGCGTTCAGAATCGGCCATTCATCTCCGATACGCCGCGGGTTACGCGGCTAGGCGTCCCTCGGTCGAAGGGGAGCCAGGAGCGCGGCGATCTCCTCCAGGAAGTTCGCATCGGTCTGGTCGTAGGCGGCCAGGTCCGAGCCGTCGATATCGATCTCGCCGGCCACCTGTCCGTCGGCGAAGATTGGGACCACGATCTCGCTGCGCGTGGTGCTGAAGCAGGCGAGGTAGCGCGGATCGGCGTCGACGTCGTCGACGATCACGGTCTGGCCCGATGCGGCGGCGGCCCCGCAGATCCCGACACCGACCGGGATCCGGGTGTGCTCGGTGGCCTCCGGACCGATCCACGGGCCGAGCACGAGCTCGGTGCCGCTGCCGTCGAGCCAGTAGATGCCGACCCAGTCGTAATGCGCGAAGCGGTCGTGAAGCAGCTCCACGGCGCGCTGCGCGGCGGCCTCGGTGCCCGGGGCCTCGGCGATGGCGGTGCGGATCAGGTTGAGGGCGTCGCCATGCTCGACGGGTCGCTCCTCTGCGACGGGGTGGCTCACTGGTTGGGCGCCCACCGGTCCGCCCAGCGGTCAATCCCCACGATTGCGCGACGCAGGTCCGATCCCTTGGCGGTGAGCGAGTATTCCACCCACGGCGGGACCTCGGAGACTATGGTGCGGTCGACCAGTCCCTCGTCCTCGAGCAGCTTGAGGCGCTGCGAGAGGGTCGCCGAGTTGGCCCCACCAAGGGCGTCCTGCAGCTCGCAGAAGCGCTGCGTGCGCTCCCCGAGGACCCGCACGATGCGCATCACCCACTTCTGGCCGAGCACGTTGAGGGCGGCGGTCGCCGCCCCCTCGCTGCGCAGGGCGGCTGCCCGTCGCTCCGCTCGTGAGCGGTGCGGCGCCCGAGGCGACGGCCCGTTCGACAGCGCAGCGTGCGGGGCGGGGTCCATCATCAGGCGGCGGACGATAGCACCGCCCTCCGGCACGCGCAATCGCGCTAGGCGTCGGTCCCCGTCGCGCTCCGGATGGGGAGCGAGTCGTATCGCTTCCAGCGGTATATGAGCGTGCTCACGGTCCAGCTGGCGACGAAGATGGCGATGATCCCGAAGCCGATGACCCCGAAGTCAAGGTTGCGCGCGAATTCCCAGAGGCCACCGTGGAGCCCGAACCGCTCCGCGAGGATCGACATGACCTCGATCCCGCCGATGGCGAAGGCGATCAGCACCGACACGAAGGTGATGTTCAGGTTGTAGTAGAGCTTGCGGATCGGCTTGACGTACGCCCAGCCGTAGGCGCCCAGCATCAGGACCCCGTCCGTCGCATCGACCAGCGACATGCCGGCCGCGAAGAGGGCGGGCAGGACCAGGATGAAGCCGATCGGCACGTGGTTGGCGCCTGAGGTTGCCGCCAGGCCCAGCAGCGCCACCTCGGACGCGGTGTCAAACCCGAGGCCGAAGAGGAAGCCCAGCGGGTACATGTGCCAGCTCTTGCCGATCGCCCGCAGCATCGGCCGGAAGATCCGGGCCAGCAGGCCTCGCTCGTTGAGGAATTCCTCGAGGGTGGCCTCGTCGTAGGCGCCGCCCCGCGCCACGCGCCGGAACATGCGGTAGATGTCGATCAGGACGATCAGGTTGATGACGCCGATGAGCAGCAGGAATGCCGCCGACACGCTCGTGCCGATCAGGCTGCCGATCTCCTGTAGGGCGGGGATGTCGGTGAGCACCGATGCGAAGAGCGCGATCACGACCGACAGGGCGACCACCACGGTCGAGTGTCCGAGCGAGAAGAAGAGGCCGACCGCGACGGGCCGCTGGCCGTCCTGCATCAGCTTGCGGGTCGTGTTGTCGATGGCGGCGATGTGGTCTGCATCGACCGCATGGCGGAGGCCGAAGGTGTACGCCAGGAACGCCGTGGGGAGGAGGATCGGGTAGGAGATCGACGCCAGCAGCGCCACAGCCCAGGCCACGCCGTTGAAGACGAAGAGGAACGCATACATTCGCACGATGCGGTTCCGGATCGGGCCGGGGGTTCGCAGGAGACGGAGCGCCATGTCGACCATCGGTTCCTCCGGGTCGATTCTAGGCAGGCTCAAAGGCTTACTGCAACCGGTTGCATTAGCGACATGATTCGAAAGCCGAGGCGGCCAACGAAAAGGGCCGGCGCTGCATGCACCGGCCCTTCGCGACGACGCGGGATCGCTACTGAACGTGGACCACCATGTTCATCGTCTTGTGGATCGTGCAGGTGATGTTGTAGTCGCCCGCGACTGTGAAGACCAGATCTCCCTGCGAGTTCGGGTTGATCGACACCTTCTGGACCCGGGGGGTGGAGACCTCCACCCCGTTCTGGCCCTCGGCAAGGAGGTGGGGCACGCTGTCCTCACTGACGAAGGTCAGTGGCCCGACCGGAATGGTGATCTCGGCGACCGAGAAGGCCAGCCCGCTCAGCGTGACGGTCGTGCCGCCGGCTGCCGTGCTGGCCGCGACGCTCGGCGCCTGGCTGACCGCTGCCTGGCTGGCGGGGGGCTCGCTGGTGGGACTGCTCGCGCTGCATGCAGCGAGCACCAGGACGAGGACGCCGATTGCCGCCACGGGCATCCGCGGCCGATGACGATGGGTCGCCGAGTGATCTGGCATGGGGTCTACTCCTGCTGGCTTGTGATCTGCCTGTTCATACGAGCTGGGTTGCAGTTCCTCATGGTGCAGTCGCAGGGAGGATCGCTTTCAGGCTCGTCTCGATCAATTCGCTGTTCATCGGTCCGAAATAGCGATCCCGGATGACGCCGTCCGAACCGATGAAGTAGTGCGTCGGCGCCCCCCACACGCCGTAGGCATCCATGAAGCTTGTCGAGGTGTCGACGGCGATGGGGTAGGCGAGGTCGTGCTTGGCGACGTAGTCCTGGATGACGGCAGGGCTGTCCCATACGTCGATCCCCAGGAGGACGAGGCCCGACGGACGGTGCGCCGCGTAGGCGGCGGCGACGTCTGCGGCTTCCGCCTCGCATGCTGGGCAGGCCGTCTTCCAGAAGATGATCCACACCGGTTGGCCAGCGAAGTCCCGAAGTTCCACCGGCCTACCCTCGAGATCGATCAGGGAAAGCGGCGGCGACGCGGGCGCCTGGGCCGTACCCGGCGCGATTTGGCCGATCTGCACGCCTGGCACAGCGCTGCCGATCACGAAGAACGACGGCTGCGGCCCGCCGCCGAGCGGACGGGTTGCAAGGGAGATGAGGGCGATGGCTGCCAGCGCCATGAGTGGCAGGACGACCAACCGC
>DATCQR010000149.1:0-7144 GCA_036569405.1 Candidatus Limnocylindria bacterium | reverse complement strand
AGCCTTGGGGAACCCTGAACGACATCGCCCTACTGGTCGCGACCCTCGCGATCCCGCCCCTCATGCTCGCGTTCTGGGAGCTGGGCGGCCTGACCCCCACGCCGCTCGCCGTGGTGGCACAGGTCTCAGGCTGGATCGCGGTGATCGTGTGGTGCGTGACCCACGCCGTGTTCATCGCGGGTGCGCTGCCGTTTGACTACGAACAGCCGGCGGCGGGCGGTCTGGCGGTCGAGTGGGTGGCCCTGATCGTCATTGGCCTCTGGATCGCGGGCGCCAACCTGTTGGCCGGCCCCTGGCTCAACGCCATCCGCTGGTTCGGCATGGCCGCGGGCCTGGGCTTCGTGATGTTGCCACTCGGCATGCTGATCGGCGGCGTCAACCACCCGCTCATTTACGCGGGAGGAGTCGGCTATTCGATCGTCTTCCCGGTCTGGGCATTCCTCATGGGGAGGCACCTCACCGCGATTCCTTGACAGGTCCATACCATGTGGAGGCCGCATCGGAGCGGCGCACGAGGAGGAGAGGCGGCATGACAGCAACGAGCGTCCCGGGCACGGCTGGGGAAGGCCTCCAGCGCAACGCCATCGGCCTCACGGAGGTCCTCTTTCAGTCGATCACCCACATGGCGCCGGCGGTTGCGGTTGCCCTGTCGATCGGGGCAGCCACCGGATTCGCCGGAAAGCTCACGCCACTGGCGGTGGTGTTTGCGATGGTGGCCTGCCTGTTCACGGCCTACTCAATCGGCCAGCTTGCCCTGCACCTGCCGTCGGCCGGTGGCATGTACACCTATGTTGCGCGCGGGCTTGGCCCATTCTTCGGCTGGTTGATGGCCTGGGCCTTTGCCCTTGCTGAGCCCCTGGTCGCGCCGATCCTGTTGGCGGCCTTCGGCCTCTACGGGGCCAACTTCCTCACCGCATATCTGCACGTAGGCGAAGGGTTCACCTACCTGTGGGTGGTGCTCGCGATCGCCTGCGGGCTCCTCCTGTGGTGGCTCATCTACAGCGGCGTCCAGCTCTCGACTCGCACCGGCGTGCTGCTGGGAGCGATCGAGATCACGATCTTCGTGTTCATCTCGATCCTGCTGATCGTCAAGGCCGGCTCGCGAAACACCGTCGACGTGTTCATCCCGGGGGCAGAGGGGGTCCAGCCTGCCTTCCAGGGGATGATCTTCTGTCTGCTCGCCTTCATCGGCTTCGAAGCGGCGGCCCCCCTGGGGGAGGAGGCGCGCGAACCCCGTCGCACCATCCCCAAGGCGGTGATCTGGTCGACGGTCGGGGTCGGCGCGTTCTACGTCCTGTGCTACTACGCCGCGACCGTCTACTTCGGGCCCGATCGAATGGCTGACTTCTACACCTTCAACAACGGAGACCCGTGGGGCTTCCTGGGAACCGATGTGCTCGGCACGCTCGGCGGCATCCTGGTCGTCTTCGCGATCATCAACAGCTCACTGGCCAACGCCAACTCGGGGGCGACCGCGGCGACCCGATCCATCTTCTCGATGGCCCGTGGCGGGCTCCTGCCGAAGTTCTTCGCGGCCGTGCACCCTAAGCACCGCACACCGGTGAACGCGATCCACGCCCAGGTGCTGGTCGCGATCGTGGTGGCCGTTGCCGGCGGCCTGATCCTGGCCGACGATCCATACCCGGGAAGCGGCCCGATCAACATCTACGTCTTCATCGGCACCATGCTCGGCCTGCTCTTCGCCGGCATGTACATGGCCGTGAATGTGGCCGTGATCGGCTTCTACTGGCGCGAGCGGCGCGACGAGTTCAACGTGATCAAGCACCTGCTGATCCCGATCCTCGGCGTGCTGGCCATGGTCCCCGCCCTGCTCTCCGTCATCGGTGGGCTGACGATCCCGCTCTTCGACGTCGAGCTGCCGGCGTACACCACTTCGCTGCGCTTCACGGCGCCGATCGTCGGGGCCTGGATGCTGATCGGCATCGTCGTCTTCGTGGTGCTGTGGTTCGTGAACCGCGCGGCGCTGGACAGGATGAGCGAGGTCTACGGAGGCGAGGGACCTGGCGAGTAGCCTCTAGCCTCGCCGTTCTGGCACTAGCCGAAGATCGACAGGGGGCAGTAGGCGGTCACGATCCAGTTCGGCGCGTCGACGATCTCGCTGATCTTCAGGTCGCAGGCGACGCTGCACAGCAGGTAGGCGTCGATCGCATCGAGGCCATGCTCGCGACCGAGGTAGTCGATCATGCGCCGCACGGCCTCCCGTGCGGCGGTCATCAGGTCGGCGCCAACGCCGTCGGTGGCGTAGTACGGACCGATATTGGTCCCGCGCGCCAGCGGACCGGGGGTCAGGAACTCCGGCGCGGTGACGTGCAGGTCCTTGCGGACCGACAGGCGCACCCGCGCCCGCATCGGGGTCTCGATTGCCGTGCCGCACACCTCGCCGTCCCCCTGGGCGGCGTGTCCGTCGCCCAGCGAGAAGCGACCGCCGGGGGCGAACACGGGGAGGTAGAGCTTCGTCCCCGCCGTCAGGTGGCGGGTGTCCATGTTGCCGCCGAACACATCGGGCGGGATCGTCGAGTGGGCGCCCTCGGCAGGTGGAGCGACTCCCAGCTCGCCACAGAACGGAGCGAGGGGGATGTGGACGCCGGGCAGGAACTCGGCCATCCCACCGGCCAGGCGGGTGATGCGCAGGGCGGGATCGGTGAAGTCGTCGGCCAGCAGCCCGAAGCCGGCGATGTTGGCCGTCCAGCCCCAGTCCTCGGGGGCGAACTCCAGGAGCTCGATCTCCAGCGTGTCCCCAGGCTCGGCATCCTCGACCGCGATCGGGCCGTTGACCTGGTCGACGCGAGAGAAGTCGAGGTTGGCCAGGTCGGCCACCGTCGAATCGTTCGTGATCTGGCCGCCTGACGCATCCAGTGCGTCGATCTCCACTACGTCGCCGCTGGCGACGGTCGCGATCGGCTCGATGGAGCGGTCCCAGGCCAAGTGGAACTGGTTGCGGCCGATGTGCACGGATGGCTGCGCGGTATCCATGGCCGCGATCTTAATACCGGGTCAACTGACCCAGACGCTAGGATCAGGCCAATCCACCAAGCTCGGCATGCAGGAGCCACCGATGTACACCGTCGAAGACGAAACGTTCGTGCAGGCCAGGGCCATCATCTCCGCACTCGCCTCGGAGCTCATGGGGCAGCACGAGTCGGGGTCCAGCCACCCCGTCGACCTGGACGAGCTGGTCCGGACGGCCGCTGACAGCCTCCCGCCAGGCAATGAAGCTGAGTACGCGCGCGGCATCGCCGACAGGCTCGAGAAATCATTCCCGATCAACGAGCTGTTCCCGCGCCGCCGCCGCGCCCGCAGCTCGTAGCCGAGGTAGAGATCGCGCAGATGGAAGCCGACGAGGCGGAGCGCATCTTCGACGAGTTCGCCGAGGCGTATCGCGACTGGTGGGGCCCGATCATCGCCCCGGCGGCGCTCCAGGTTCTCGACGACGTCGAGGTCCCGAGCGGCGACCCAACCCCGTTCGACCTGCTGGACCTTGGCACCGGCACCGGCGTACTCGCGGTCGCGGCGCTCGAGCGCTGGCCGGGCGTTCGGGTGGTCGGCGTCGACCCGTCGAGTCACATGCTCGAGCTGGCCGCCGAGGCGGCTCGGCGGCGGTCGCCGGCTCTTGTGCCCCGTTTCCGGACCCTGGTCGCCAGCGCCGATCGCTTGCCGCTGGCTGACCGGAGCATGGACGTGGCCACCTCGTCCTTCGTGATCCAGCTCGTTCCGAGTCGGGCGCGAGCGCTGCGCGAGGTGCTGCGCGTGCTGCGGCCCGGAGGCCGCTTCGCGTGCCTGACCTGGCAGGAAGACGACCTGCGGTTCGCACCAGACGAGGCCTTCTCCGATGCGCTCGACGAGCTCCAGATCATTCCTCCACCGGACGATCGCGACGTGCACCCCTACACCTCCGCCTCAGCGGCCGCCGCGGAGTTCCGCCGCGCCGGCTTCCGGGAGGTGAACGCCCGGGACGTCTGGCTGGAGCATCGGTTCACGCCGGAGAGCTACCTGGACCTCCTCGAGCATTGGATCGACCGCGAGGTCTTTTCCAGCCTGGACGAGGACTCACGGCGCCAGCTGCGGGCGGTCGCACTGCGGATGATGGCGGAGCTTCGACCCGACGCCTTCGTCTGGCGCCGGCCGCTGGTACGGGTGGTGGGCCGGCGGCCATCCCGCTAGGGCCGATTCGCACCCGCGGACTATCATCCGTTCGTGGGCGAGAAGGCCGTGGGCGACATGGCAGTGGGCGACAGGGCCGCAGCCAAGATGAACGCGAGGGCGCGGGACCTCGATGGTGAGGCAGAAGCCTGGCAGCGCCTCCATGCGGTGATGTACCGCATCACGCCGGAGATAGCGGAGGTGCCCGGCTACTTCCGCGAGGGCTGGACGGCCAAGGACGCCGTGGCACACCTCGGAACCTGGATGGCGGAGGGTGCCCAGATGCTCCGCCGGATCGCGGCGGGCACTTACCGCGAGGACGAGCTGGACGTCGACGCGGAGAACGAGCGCTTCCTGGCTGCCATGCGCGACATCCCGCTTGACATCGTTCACCTGCAGGCGGCCTCTGCCCACGCGGAGCTGCGCCGCGCCTGGGCGGAGCTTCCCGAAGTCACTCCCGCCGCTGAGTTCTGGCTCCGCAAGGCCGGGCCAGACCACCTCGCCGAGCACCTGCCGCGGCTCGAAGCGTGGGTTGACGAGCAGGAGGCGGAAGCCTAGCCAGGGCGTCCGTTGCCTCGCGCGAACCGTCTGCCCCCGTCGCGCCTGCCCGAGCTGACCGCCCTGATCGACGGTGGCCAGTTGCGCGTGCCGCCCATCACCGCCTACCCGCTCGAGGCCACTCCCGACGCGTTGACGGCGATGGCGGCGGGCCACGTTCGCGGCAAGCTGGTCATCACGATCCGTTGACCTCCGCGTAGTAGGCTTCTCCACTCCGCCGGCCTGACGGCGGATCCCCTTATTGAGGTACCGATGCGCCTGCTGCGCCAACTCTCGCGCCGCAAGCTGCGGACGACGCTCACGATCCTGGGCATCACGATCGGGATCTGGGCGCTCGTCGTCTTCAGCTCGATGGCAAACAAGATCAACTCCCTGGTCGCCGGCGGCAGCGAGTACTTCGCCGGCAAGATCCTGGTGTCCGACGCCTCCAACCTGGCGCTGGGAATCGGTCTCGCACCGATGAAGATCGACGTTGCCGACCAGATTCGCGACCTCGATGGCGTGGCGGCAGCGGCGGCCGAGGTCCAGATGATCTTCGACCCAACGGCCAATGCCTTTGGTGGCGCGCAGACCATCGTTGGCACGGTGGCGGGCTCGGACAACGGGCACGAGACGTTCGAGATCCGAGCGGCGCAGGGGCGTCTCCCGACGGCCGCGGACGAGGGCTCGATGGTGATCGCCCTCGGCAGCGACATGGCGCGGCAGCAGTCCGCTGGGATCGGCGACACCATCGAGGTCCGAGGCGAGCGGTTCGAGGTGGTTGGCATACTTGAGCCGACCCTCACCACGCCGGATACCTCGGTCTTCGTGCCGCTCAGCGCCGCCCAGCTGCTGTTCCACAAGATCTTGCCGGCCCCGGTGCAAGATGCGATCCCGGCCGACCAGCTGATCAGCCAGGTGGTCGTCTACCCGGACCCCGGAACGGATCCAGCCGCCTTGGCGGCGCTGATCAAGGAGCGAGTCAAGAACGTCAAGACCCTGACCGGGGCCGAGTTCGACAAGCAGATCGGATCGGCGACGGCGATCTTCAACGCGATCATCATCGGCGTTGCCGTCATCAGCCTCGTGGTCGGCGGCCTGTCGGTCATCAACACCATGGCCATGTCGGTGGCTGAGCGAACGCGCGAGATCGGCATCAAGCGCGCCATCGGCGGCTCGCGTCGGCGGATCATCCGCGAGCTGGTGACTGAGGCGGCGGTGATCGGCTTCATCGGCGGCATCATCGGCCTGGTGCTGGGAGCCATCGTGGTCGTCTTCGCCAACGAGGCCGGCCGCTCGTCGGGCACGATCCTGTTCGACCTCACGCCCGGAACCGCGATCTTCGCGGTGGCCTTCTCGACCATCCTGGGGATGGTCGCCGGAGTCATCCCGGCCTGGAGCGCAGCACGCCTCGACCCGGTCGAAGCGCTGCGCTACGAATGATGGAGGCTGCGACTGCCCTCCTGGAAGGGCGCAACCTGCGCAAGACGTATCGGCTCAGCCGTCGTAACCAGGTGAAGGCCCTGCGCGGCGTGCAGATCAGGATCGAACCCGGCGAGATGGTTGCGCTGATGGGTCCCTCCGGCTCGGGCAAGAGCACCCTGATGCACATCCTGGGCCTGCTGCATTCGCCCGATGAAGGGGACGGGCCGCCGGCCGAGCTGAGCATCGCCGGGGTGGACGTGACCTCCATGTCGGAGGGGACGCGGACGCGGATGCGCGCCGACACGATGGGATTCGTCTTCCAGTCCTACAACCTCGTCCCGACCCTGACCGCGGCCGAGAACGTGGCCCTCGCCGGCGAGTACGCAGGCACCGGCCGCCGCGAGGCGATGAGCGCGGCCTCGGAGGCGCTCGGCTGGGTGGGGTTGGAGGAACGTGCCGGCCATCGGCCGATGGAGCTCTCCGGCGGGGAGCAGCAGCGCGTGGCCATCGCGCGTTCGCTGGTGAACAAGCCGAAGCTCCTGCTCGCGGACGAGCCGACAGGCAACCTGGACAGCGGTCACAGCCAGGAGGTGCTCGCGCTCCTGCGGCGGTTCAATACGGAGCGCGGCCAGACCCTGCTGCTCGTCACCCATGATGCCGAGGTCGGCGCCTTCTGCGACCGCATCATCCACATGCGCGACGGGCTGATCCAGGACGGCGCCGCGAGCTCCTAGCCCTCGGCGCGGTAGCTGAGCCCCTTGTCTCCCGCGGTCAGGGTCAGCTGGTCTCCGTCGATGCTGGCCGCGAAGCCGTTGGAGAGCACCCCCAGGATATGTGCGTCCTGGTCGCCGAGCGGCGCTGCGCATGCGATCGTGTCGTACGGGTCGAGCGTCACCTGCACCTGACCCTCGGAGAGGGTGTACCTGCCGGTGACCGCGCGGCAGCCGGTCGTCGCCGAGAGCGTGCCGTCGCCGCTCAGCCGGAGGGTCGCCTGGGCGACCGCCGACGAGGCGGTCTCGCC
>DATCQR010000148.1:0-1961 GCA_036569405.1 Candidatus Limnocylindria bacterium | reverse complement strand
GAGACAGCTCATACATGGAGGGGCCTCGTCCTATTTTGCCCGACGGGCATGTCCCGTGCCTACCAGCGACACGCCCGAGTCGACGGCGCTCGGCCAGGAACGACGGCGCGCTAGGTCTTCTTGGTGGATCGGTCTCTGGATTTTGTGACAGGTTTCAGGCGGCGGCTCCGAGTCGGGCGTTGGTGACGTAGTCGCCGAGGACGCGCTCGATGGTGGCGAGTGCGCGGCGTAGTTCGATGGGTGCCGGGGGCTGGTGTGCCTCCAGAAGCGGCCGGAGTAGTCGTGCGTGGAGCTTGGTGTAGAAGACGGCGACGCGGATGCCCTGGGGGGTGAGGGTGTAGCTGTTGGTGCCCGGCGTGCGCTCGATCAGGCCGTGGAGGCGGAGGCGGCGCAGGTCGTAGCTCATCTGCGAGGAGCTGTAGTCTCTGCCGAGGAGTCCGGCGACATGCCCGCGAAGGCTTTTGTTGGTGAGGCCGGTGGCGGCGTGGACGACGAGGCAGATCGAGCCGGCCAGGGCCATGGCGCGTTGATCCCCGAAGCGCAGTGCTCCGGTTCGTTGGCCCTCCCCTATGTAGGGCTGGTGGATGCGCTCGAAGAGCGCAGAGCCGATGGCACAGCCCTGGCCGGCTCTCTCGATCATAAGCAGGCGGTCGTTGATCTGGCGGGCTTTGCCGACGAGTTCGGGCAGGTGCTCGAGCCGGGCGAGGACCCCGATGTCAGCGGGCTTGTTGATGACGGTCTCGATGCGAAGCGCCCTCCCTTCCTTGAGGTACTGCTTCACCCGGCTGTGCCTGAAGGAGAAGTCGATCTTCACCTCGGTGCCGGGCGAGAACACCCTGGTGCGGAACGGGCCTTTGGTGCGGCGAGGCCCGCGGGTCCGCACCTGGGCGGCGAAGACCGCGGCGATCTGCTCGGGCCTTCCGATGCCGATGTTGTCGGTGACCAGCGACTCGAAGAAGCTGCGGGCCCGGCGGGGGTCGTTGAAGACCAGCGTGCGGGAGACCTCGACCTGGCGCATCGACAGCTGCCACCAGTAGCCGGCGGCGCGGTCGGCGGCAGTGAACGGTACCGGGATCACCGCGGTCCACCGGTCGAAGAAAGCCTGCGCGTCGGCCGGGCCGAAACGGTCGCAGATCGCCTGCAGCCGGCCCGGCTCGAGACAGGCGGCGAACCCGTTGGCCAGCGCCGCGTAGCTCAGGCCCTCGTGCTCGGCCTGCCGCTTGGCCCACTCGTGCCCGTTGACCCAGACCTTGGCCGGGTAGGGGAAGTAACTGCAGATCTTGATGAAGCCCGGGCCGAACTCCCGGTCGTGCACGTAAAAGTAATAGGCACTGACCCGCCGCTCTTCCTTGACGAAGTCGTAGCTGACCACCCCCGGCTTAGGCGAGCGGTTACGCGCCCCGATCACCCACTGGAACTCCTGGGCCACCACGATGGCGACCACCCCGAAGCGTCCCTCAGCGGCCGCCCGGTCCAGGTAGGGGCGCACGTGATCCAGCTTGCGGTCATCCCAGCGGGAGCGGTCCGGCTTCTTCAGGCGCAGCAGCGGAACACCCGCTCCCGCGGCGAAGCGATCGACCTCCCGCCGGAACCGGTTGCCGATCTGATGGAACAGTGCCGGAGAGGGGACCGGGTTGCCCAGGTGCCCGGTCAGGAAACCAACCACCTGACCGCCGACCTGCAAGATCGGGCAGTAGGCGTTGAGGTACAGCCGATCCACGCAGTCGACCTGCAAGCTGACATGTCCGTCCAGCACCTCGTTGATGTTCACCACACCAGCCATGCAACCAGCGTGCACGACGAGGGCCGGCTTTGCCGGCCCGCAGTTCACCAGGCCCAGCCGACACGGGGGGGCGGCCGGGAGGGGGGCCTGCCCCCCTCCCGCTAATGGTCTTTCCTAGAGTGTTCACGATCATGTCGCAAGTCACGGTCCAGGGTTAACAGCGGACAGCCCTCGGGCC
>DATCQR010000147.1:0-6185 GCA_036569405.1 Candidatus Limnocylindria bacterium | reverse complement strand
TTCGCTGTTCATCGGTCCGAAATAGCGATCCCGGATGACGCCGTCCGAACCGATGAAGTAGTGCGTCGGCGCCCCCCACACGCCGTAGGCATCAATGAAGCTTGTCGAGGTGTCGACGGCGATCGGATAGTCGACTGCATGCGCCTGGGTGTAATCGTGGACGACGGCTGGCGTATCCCACACGTCGATTCCCAGAAGCACGAGTCCGGCCCCACGGTGCGCCGCGTAGGCGGCGGCGACATCGGCCGCCTCTGCCTCGCACGCATCGCAGGCGGTCTTCCAGAAGATGATCCAGAGAGGCCTACCCCCGAAGTCGCGTAACGCAATCGGATGTCCCTCGAGGTCCTTCAGCGCAAGCTGCGGGGATGCAGGTGCCTGGGCGGTGCCCGGGGCCGCCTGTCCGATCTGCACCCCCGGCACCGCGCTGCCGATCACGAAGAACGATGGCTGCGGCTCACCACCGAGCGGACGAGTGGCGAGGGAGATGAGGGCGATGGCTGCCAGCGCCATGAGTGGCAGGACGACCAACCGCCGCCCGGCCAGCCTCCGCGAGGGGCGGGGCGGCGTCTCGAGCTGCATGGGGCCGCATTCTATCGGAGCCGCGGTCGACGTCCCGGAGAGCGGCTAAGTCTCGTCCAGCACGAGGTGGTTCTCAAGGGCGTAACGGGTCAGCGCTACCCGCCCGCGGACGCCCGCTTTGCCTGTCACGTTCGCGATGTGGCGGCGCACGGTATGCGCGCTGATGCCGAGCGCACGCCCCGTCTCGACAGCCGTTCGCCCCGCAGTGAGAAGTCGCAGGACTTCGATCTCGCGCGGGGTGAGCCGATCCGCCTGGCGGAGCCATCGCAGGGAGTCGACGACCACCACCGAGGCCACCATCGGGTGGACGTAGTGCTGGTTCCTGGCGACGGCGCGGATTGCCGCGATCAGGTCCACGCTCGGCGCGCCCTTGACGACGTACCCGGCGGCTCCGGCCAGAAAGGCCTGGCGCACGGTCTCCTCGTGCTCGTGCATCGTGACCGTCACCAGCCGGATATGGGGATAGCGGCCGGTGAGGTCATGCAGCAGCGCAACGCCATCGGATTCGCCCAGGGTCAGGTCGACCACCATCACCTGCGGCTTGCGTCCCGCCGCGAGGGCGATGGCAGCTGTCGCGTCTGCTGCTTCTCCGACGACCTCGATATCCGGCTCTCGCTCGAGGATCAGCCGGAGCCCCTCGCGGACCAGGGCGTGATCGTCGACGATGCCGACGCGGATCTTCTCCATCAGTCGGTAGCCCGGAGCGGCAGATCCAGGGCAACACTGGTGCCCCGGCCTTCGGCCGACTGGATCGAGAGGCTTCCGCCCAGCAGCTCGGCCCGCTCGTACATGCCGGCCAGGCCGATCCCCGGATCGATGGCCGTGCGCGGATTGAAGCCGCGACCCTCGTCGGAGACCAGGACCAGCAGGCGCCGGTCCCTTAGGGCGATCGACACATGAGCCATCGGCGCTCCGCTGTGGCGCGCCGCATTGGCCAACGCCTCTTGGACGATTCGATAGACCCCCACTGTCATCGTCGGCTCCAGGGCCGGCATGGGATCGAGCTGCGGGTCCACGTGGACGCGGACCGGAAAGCCGGACTGACCGGCGAGATCGCGGATCGCCGCAGTGAGCCCGCGCTCCTCGAGGCGCGCCGGTCGCATGCGGTGGGCCAGGTGGCGCACCTCGGCCAAGGCCGTCGCGGCCATTCGGCGCGCCGCTGTGACGCGTTGTGCCCTGGCCCGCGGTCCCAGCGAGCCGCCAGCCGCGTCGAGGGTGAGCGTCATGGCGGTCAGCACCTGGCCGACGCCATCGTGGAGCTCCAGGGCGATCCGCCGGCGCTCATCCTCCTCCACCGTCAGCAGCCGCTCGCTGGCCTGCCGAAAAAGGCTGGCATAGCGCTTCGCAGTCGTATCTACGCGATCGGCCATCCAGGCGACCAGCAACGCGATCACGAACATCAGCGGCCATTCGGCCAAGTCGAATTTCGGCTCAGTCAGGCCGAACGACTGGGCGTTGGCGTAGACCAACAGCGGGATCGAGACGATGCCGATTCGCAGGACGGTGCCGCGCAGGCCGAACAGGAAGGCCTGCACAATCAGGAGCACAAAGACGATGTGGAACATCACGTCTGCCGGCAGGACGGTGGAGGTAAAGGTCAGCGCAATGGTGGCGATGGCCGCGGCGTCGAGGACGCCCTGTGCCACCTGGCGGGTGATGTGCAGCCAAGAGGCCCACCGCTCAGCGCGTGTGCCTGTCGACACGCCGATCGGCCCGGCGTTTGTCGCCGGCTGGCCCGCGTACGGAGTCGCATCTGTGACGATCGGCGTGGTGTAGGGCGGGATGGCCAATACGGACTCCCAGAATGGCTGGTTCCGAGTATAGGAGCGGGCGCAACCGGTAGCGATGCTAGGTGCCTGCGGCGGCGCCTGGCACTGTCGCGCGGCTCTGCCATGCGACACATCTTAAGTCGAGGAGGAGAAGGATGACCCGAACGGTGCGAAAGGCGTTGGCGCTCATTGCGATCGGCAGCCTCATGGCCGCCTGCTCGACGCCGGCAGGATCGACCGGCACGACCGTCACCGCGACTTTGAAGGAGTGGGAGATCAAGCTCAGCTCGGCAGACCTCAAGGCCGGCGATATCACCATCAACTTCACCAACAACGGCGACAAGGAGCATGAGTTCCTCGTTCGCAAGACGGATCTCAAGGCAGACTCCCTGCCGATTGTCGCCTCGGGCGATGACAAGGGCAGGGTCGACGAGGCGTCGTCACAGCTGACGGAGGTAGGCAATCCCAGCGAGATCGCCGTGCTCCCGCCCGGCACCACGGGCCTTTCGTTGCGATTGAAGCTTCAACCGGGCCACTACGTCGTCTTCTGCAACCTCCACGTGGGAGACCTCCTGCACTACCAGAAAGGTATGCACACCGAGTTCACGGTCACCTGATCGGATCTAGCAGAGCGTGACGAGTCCACGGCGACATCTCTGGATCGCCGCTGCGATCTGGGCGGTCCTCTCCATCGTCGGGGCCGTCCTGGTTTCGGGCATCCAGATCATGCCGGTCATCGCCTCGCGCGAGGCCGTCATCGAAAACTCGGCCTTTGTGCTGCTCACCGTCCTGTCGGTCCCGGTGCTCATGTTCGTGGTGGTGGGACTCGCCTACTCAGCGATCTGGTTCCGGGCCGATGGGGACGAGGCGGACGGGCCGCCGATCCACGGCCATCGGGGGTTCCAGACGGTTTGGCTCGGCATCAGCTTCGCGCTGGTTGTGGGTCTCTTCGGCTACGGCGCGGTCGGCCTGATCGACATCCGCGGCGCCCAGGTCTCGGACTTCGAGGTTCAGGTTCGCGCCGAGCAGTGGGCCTGGCATTTCACATACCCATCTGCAGGCGTGGATTCGCAGGAGCTGCACATCCCGGTCGGGGAGCGGGTCCATTTCATCATCAACTCGGATGACGTGATCCACTCCTTCTGGGTGCCGGCCTTCGGTATCAAGCAGGACGCCGTGCCCGGGCGCACGACGCAGATCTACGTCACCGCGACGGTGGCGGGCACGTATCCCGGCCTGTGCGCTGAGCTGTGCGGCCTCGGCCATACGGACATGCGCTTCACCACGGTGGTGAACGATCGGGCTGCGCTCGAGGCCTGGCTGCGGCAATCGACGCCCAGCCCTGCAGGGAGTCAGCCGCCTGCCAGTGGATCGGAGCAGCCGTCGTGAGAGCATTGAAGCCCGGGCTCCTGCGTGCGGTGCTCGGCGCGGCGATCGGTGCGGCCATCGGCGCGGGGTCGTTGATCCTGGCGGGCAGTCTCGGGATGGAGATCACGGACGGCGAGATCCTCGGGCTCGGCTACCTCCTGGCGCTGATCGGCTTCCTGCTCGGGATCGGCGCCTTCCGCTTCTGGCTGATATGGGCCACAGGGCGCGAGGTGAACGCCCAGGAGGAGCATGCCGCCCACGGCACGGCCGGCGATTGGCGGCGCTACTTCCGGTTCACCACCGACCACAAGGTGATCGGCGTCCAATATCTAGCGACGGCGTTCGCCCTGTTCCTCGTCGCGGGCACCTTCGCGATGCTCATGCGCCTCGAGCTGGCACAGCCCGGCCTGCTGCTGGGAAAGGAAGCCTACAACGAGATCTTCAGCACGCACGGGGCGATGATGATCACCGTCGCCCTGATCTCGATCGTCGGTGGCCTGGGGAACTACCTGGTGCCGATCATGATCGGGGCGCGCGACATGGCGTTCCCCAAGAGCAACGCCTTCAGCTACTGGCTCCTGCCGCTCCCGATCCTGTTGGTCGCCATCAACCCGCTGCTGGGCGGCTTCGACAGCGGCTGGACCGCATATCCGCCCCTGAGCCAGCAGGCCAACCTTGGCCAGCAGGCGTACCTGATGGCCTTCGTCACGGTGGGCGTCGCCTCGATCCTGAGCTCCATCAACTTCCTGGTCACGGTCTTCCGGATGCGGGCGCCGGGCATGTCGCTGATGCGTATGCCTATCTTCGTGTGGGCGCTCACCGTGACGTCAGTGCTTGGGCTGGTGGCGACCTCGATCGTGGCAAGCGCGTTCACCATGCTGCTCTTCGACCGCGTGCTGGGCACCTCGTTCTTCAGGGCCAGTCGTGGCGGAGACGTGATCCTGTTCCAGCACCTCTTCTGGTTCTACTCACACCCCGCCGTCTACATCATGGGCCTGCCCGGCTTGGGCGCGATCCTCGAGATCGTGCCGGTCTTCGCGCGCAAGCCGCTTTTTGCGTACCCGCTGGCCGTCCTGTCGTTCATCAGCATCGGCGTCATGAGCTTCATGGTCTGGGCTCATCACATGTTCGTGAGCGGCATGGCTACGTTCTTCCCCATCCCGATCATGCTCACCACCGAGCTGATCTCAGTGCCAACCGGGATCGTCTTCCTCTCCGCCTTGGGGACGATCTGGATGGGGCGGCTTCACTTCAAGGTGCCGATGCTGTGGGTCTTCGGCTTCATCTGGGCGTTCCTGATAGGCGGGATCACCGGCGTCTTCCTCGCAGACGTCCCGACCGATCTCACCCTCCACGACACCTATTTCGTGGTCGCCCACTTCCATTACACGATCGTGGGGGGAGCGATCTTCGGCCTCTTCGCAGGCACCTACTACTGGTTCCCCAAGATCACGGGCCGGATGTATAGCGAGCGGCTGGGGAAGCTCCACTTCTGGTGGTTTACGCTCGCCTTCAATGCGACCTTCCTCCCGATGTTCTGGCTCGGGATCGAGGGAATGCGCCGGCGCGTGGCCGACTATCCGGCGCAGTTCGGCGGCGTCAACCTGTGGATCAGCTTTGCCGCCTTCAACATCTTCCTGTCGGTGGCAGTCTTCGTCTTCAACATCGTCCGGTCGTGGCGGCGCGGCCCGCAGGCAGCTTCCAACCCGTGGCGCGCCCAGACCCTGGAGTGGCAGACTGCGTCTCCGCCCCCGATCCAGAACTTCGACCACATTCCCACCGTGACCACGGGGCCATACGAGTATGGAAGCGGCCCCCTGATCGGGGTGCCGGCAGAGGGACGATCAACACCATGAGCGTGCATGCGGGGACTGCGGATCGTCACGAACACCTCGACCACATGGGCTTAGGCGAACAGGATCCGGATGCGGCCCGGGGCAATATGCTGCTCGCGGTCAAGCTCGGCATCCTGTCCGAGGTGATGCTCTTCGGTGCCCTCTTCGCCGCCTACTTCGTGATCCGCTCGGAGAGCCCCGGGTGGCCGCCGGTGGCGGGCCTCGAGCGACCTGCGTTGTTCCTGCCGGGGCTCAACATGCTGCTTCTGGTGGCATCGAGCGGAACGATGCAATGGACGGTGCGCTCGGCTCGCAGCGGAGACCAATCGCGCATCCGGCGCTGGACCCGTCTGACGCTATTGCTGGGCACGATCTTCATCGTCATTCAAGGCTATGAGTTTGCGACAAACGGTTTCGGCTTGGACGCCGGTACCTTCGGGTCGACCTTCTATGTCCTCACCGGCTTTCATGCGGCCCATGTCCTGGCTGGCCTTGGGCTGATGGCGATTGTCGCCACGCGCAGGCGCCGTGGACTCGTCTCGGCCGAGCACCACACCATTGTGGAGGCGACGAGCTACTACTGGCACTTCGTCGTTGCCGCGGGGGTCTTCCTCTTTTTGACCCTCTACGTCCT
>DATCQR010000146.1:0-4394 GCA_036569405.1 Candidatus Limnocylindria bacterium | reverse complement strand
GTCCTTCACCATCAGGCCCTCATTGCGTCGCTCCCGCGCGTCGTCGAAATGGGCCTCCACCTCGTCGGCGGAGCGCGCTGTGGCGAGCTGCGAGTACAAGAAGCGCTCAGCGCTACGCTCCGGCAGGCGCAGCTCCTCCAGCGCGGCCCGACGCTCGCGCAGCGGCGTTTCGAGCAGGTCCCGGCCGTCGAGGTGCAGCAGGTCGAAGGCCACAAGGACCACGGGCACCTCCTCGAGCAGCTCAGAGCTCGGATCCACGCGCCCGAGGCGCGTCTGCAGGCTGGCGAAGTCGAGAACCGCGCCGGACCGATACGGCACCAGTTCACCGTCGACCACCAGCCGATGCCCGAATTCCGTCGCCGCGGCCACGACCTCCGGGAAGGCGCGGCCGATCTCGTTGAGGTCTCGCGAGAAGAGGCGGGGCGGCGCCGGGGGGTCCAGGTGCAGCTGGGCGCGAATGCCGTCGTACTTGTCCTCGATCCAGGCCTCGTCCCCCACCCGGCGCATCACCTCGTCCGCGTCGGCGACCGGCGTCGCCAGCATGAAGCGGATGGGCCGCCCCAGGTGCAGAGCCGCCTCGGCGAGCCGGTCGTCACGCGCCAGCACGGCTGCCTCTCCGGGCTCGCCGACCAGCATCACGCCACGCCGCACTGCCTCGATCGGCCGCTCGAATGCGGAGGCGATCGCCTCCTCGAGCAGACCCTCGCGCAGCCCGATGCGCAGCTCGCGCGCCGCGATGCGCCCAACGAAGCGCGCCTCGGCCGCGCTGGCACGAGCGAACAGCTCGGTCATCAGCGTCACGCGCCCCGCGGCGCCAGTCGCCTCGCTCATGCTCCGGAAGGCGGCCTCGACGTCGGCGATCGTCAGTGGCGTGCCGGCCGGCCTCCGTCCGCTGAGCAGCTCTGCGGCGGCATCGCCGAAGTCGGAATGGCGCAGGTACGCCTCGTGCAGCGCCTCCTCGTCGGCGCCGCTCGCTGCGGCGAGGGCCTGGGTCTGCTGCACCCAGCCGAGCCCCAGCTTGTCGGCGCTGCCGGGGAGCGGCCGGCCGGCAAAGAAGGTGGCGGCGATCGGCACGTCGCCGGCCGGAAGGCCACGCAGGTAGGCCGCCAGGAGGTCGCGCTTGCGCAGCTTGGAGGTCGTGTCGGCGACCGCCTCTGCCGTCTCGGCGAACGCGGCGAACGGGCTTGAGGACATGCCCGCAAGTCTACGAGCGGGCCGCCTTGACGAGGAAGATCGCCCCATGCAGGCTTCGCGGATGCACCCCTTCCTGCGCAACGTGGTGATTGGCGTGGTCGGGTTGCTGATTGCCGCTGGCCTGACCGCCATGTCCGTGCTCAGCGCGGACACCGCGTTCTCGGTGGCGGCCATGCTGGTGTCGGCGCTGATCGCGGTCGTGATCGGCGTCTTTCTGTTCGTGCAGGGCTGGATCTGGTCGCAGCGCGCCTACCGCACCCGCTCGACCGGCATGTCGGTGGCGATCGCGCTGGGCGGCGGGTTCATGATCCTGCTGGCGGCCCTGGCCCTTGCCGGGGCCGTGATCCTGGTGATCCTCTTCTACCTCCCGTAGGCGGCGGCAATGGGACGGCCGGGCGCCTTGCTACGATGGGAGAGCCAGCGCCCCCATCGTCTAGAGGCCTAGGACGCCACCCTTTCAAGGTGGAGATCACCGGTTCGAATCCGGTTGGGGGCACCACACGACCCGGACGAGCGCTCAGACGTGGTTGATCTCGACCCGGTCTCCGCAGTCGGGGCACCACAGCAGCAGCAGCTTCGGATCGTCGGGCACGGGACGCCACGAGTAGACCATCTCCTCCGTGACCCGCTCGCCGCAGTGCGGACATTCGGCGCCGATCTCCAGCCACTGGTCGCGCGGGACGTTCTGGCGACCCACCTAGGCGCTCTCCGCGTCAGTCTCGTCGGCCCGCTTGCGACGGACCGGAGGCGGTGCCCAGCCGGGCTTGCCGACCGGGTTGGTGGGGCCCGGCGCATCGGCCGGTGAGCCGTCCGCGGCCACGATCGCGGCCCGCGTGCGCTCGGCATGCGGCGACGGGGCGAGCAGCGGGTAGGCCCGCGCGGCATAGCCCGGCCACAGGCCGACGGCACCATCACGGATCATCACCTGCGAGCGTCGGAAGCTGCCGGTCACGTCGCTCGCGGCCCGGTCGAGGACCTGGTAGTCGTGGCCCGTCACCTGGCGCAGCGCAGCAGGCAGGGTCTCGACCAGGTCGTCGGGGTTGGGGTCAGCAGCGAGGGCGATTTCCAGCGCAGCCAGCACCTGCTCATCCGGCAGGTTGCGCGGCAGAGGAAGGCTGATCAGGGCCATGCGCGGGTCGCGGCTGGGCCCCTTCAGGCTGCGGATCAGGGAGTTGATCATCGGTTTGCGATTGTAGCGTCGTGGACCTACCGCCTTCGCGGGCGGTGCCGGTGGCGTTGCTATACTCCTTCACCCAGTGAGACACCCTTCGTAGGCGCAGCCCCAGAAACGCCAGCGCGCTGCGCCAGACACAACCCGCCCGAGGAGAGACCTGATCACCGTGCGCGTCAGAAAGGCCGTCCTGCCGGCGGCCGGCTTCGGCACCCGCTTCCTGCCCGCGACCAAGGCCATCCCCAAGGAGATGATCCCGCTGGTCGACCGACCGATCATCCAGTACGCGGTCGAGGAGGCGGTCGCCTCGGGGATCGAGCAGATCATCATCGTCATCGCCAGCGGCCGGAGCGCCGTCGAGGAGCACTTCGACTCGCACCCCGGCCTGGAGAGCTGGCTCGAGGAGCGCGGCGACATCGAGATGCTGCGCGTGGTTCGTCGCATCTCGGAGATCGGCCCCATCGCGTTCGTCCACCAGAAGGAGCAGCTCGGCCTGGGGCATGCGGTGCTGATGGCGAAGGAGCTGGTCGGCGACGAGCCCTTCGCCGTCCTGCTCTCCGACGACGTGATGCTCAATCCCGGCGGGAAGCCCGTCACCGAGCAGCTGATCGAGCAGTACCAGGCGCACCGCGGCTCGATGATCGCGGTCCAGCGCGTGCCGCGCGACGACGTCGACCGCTACGGGATCGTGGCGCCCCTGCACCAGGAGGGGCGCCTGGTCGAGATCGACGACCTGGTCGAGAAGCCATCGGTCGCCGACGCTCCGTCCGACCTTGCGGTGCTCGGGCGCTACATCCTCAGCCCCAAGATCTTCGACAAGCTGGAGACGACCCAGCGCGGGGCAGGCGGGGAGATCCAGCTCACCGACGCCATCCGCGCTCTCTCCGCCGAGCAGCCCGTCTTCGGCTACCAGTTCGAGGGGGTGCGCCACGACGCGGGCACTCGACTCGGCTGGCTGAAGGCCAACATCGCGATGTCCCTTGAGTCCGACCTCGCCGACGAGGTTCGGGCGCATGTGCGCAGCCTCGACCTGCGAGACTGACCCGCGGTGGAGATGATCGGGCGGCTGATCGGCGGTCGATATCGGGTCATCGCCCCCCTCGGGGAGGGCGGCATGGCGACCCTGTGGCGCGCCATGGACGAGCAGCTCGACCGCGAGATTGCCCTCAAGCTGCTCCGGCCCCAGTACGGCAACGACCCCGGCTTCGCCGCACGCTTCAAGCAGGAGGCGCGATCGGCCGGGTCGCTCTCCCATCCGAACATCGTGTCGGTCTACGACTACGGGACCGATGCCGAGACAGGTAGCCAGTTCATCGTCATGCAGCTGGTCGATGGCGAGGACCTGGCCGCAATCCTGCACAAGCATGGCCGCCTGGAGACCGATGACGCGGTACGCATCGCGATCGGTGTCGCGTCCGCCCTCGAGGCGGCGCATCGGCGCGGGATCGTGCACCGCGACGTGAAGCCGGGAAATATCCTGATCGACCAGGACGTGAAGGTGACCGACTTCGGGATCGCCCGGGCCGTGAGCGAGGCCTCCATGACGGTCACCGGCACCACGCTCGGATCGGTTCATTACTTCAGCCCCGAGCAGGCGCGTGGCGACGAGGTGACGGGCCAGTCCGACGTCTACGCCCTGGGGATCGTCCTGTACGAGATGCTGACCGGTCGCCGCCCGTTCGAGGGCGACTCGGCCGCCGGCGTGGCCCTGAAGCGGCTGAGCGAGGACCCGGCGCCGCCGACCGACCATGGCCCGGTGCCACCGGGCCTGTCGGCGATCGTGATGCGTGCGCTGGAACGCGATCCCGCCAAGCGGTACCCGGACGCGGGCGCGTTCGCCGAGGCGCTCCGTGTCTGGCAGCACGACCCTGATGCCGCCAATGCCGTCGCCGCTGTCGCCGTCCCCACCACGCCATCGGCCGGCGAGCCGACCGTCTACGTCCCGCCTCGGGTCACGCTCCCGTCGGATCGCGCCGCCATCTCCGGCATGCCGGCCAACGGCGCCGGCTCGCGTGGCGCACCACCGGGC
>DATCQR010000145.1:0-3064 GCA_036569405.1 Candidatus Limnocylindria bacterium | reverse complement strand
GGTCGCGAGAAGGTCCGCAGCATCGCCATCGGCGCCCCTGGCCCGATCGATATCAAGCGAGGCGTTCTCGTCAACCCACCCAACCTTCCTGGTTGGCGAAACGTCCCGCTCGCGGCAATGCTGAGAGAGGCCACCGGCGCTGTCGCGCACGTGGCCAACGACGCAGACATGGCGGGGCTCGGAGAGTTCCATCGCGGCGCCGGACGGGACACCCGGAACATGGTCTACATCACCTGGTCGACGGGCGTAGGTGGCGGATTGATAGTCGACGGGAAGCTGCACCGCGGCGGGCATGGGACGGCAGGCGAGGTTGGGCACATGATCATCGACGCCAACGGCCCGCTCGACCAATGCGGACAGCACGGCTGTCTCGAGGTCTTCTGCGGCGGTGCGAACCTCGCGCGAGAGACCGGCCACCCTGCCGCGGAGCTGTTTGCAGCGGCCGCGCGAGGTGACAAGCACGCCGGGCTGGTCGTCGAGCGGGCAGCGCGTTACATGGGAAAGGCCTTGATCAGCCTCACGAACGTCATCGATCCGGAGGTCTTCGTGATGGGCGGCGGGGTCACGCGTTCCTGGGGCCTGGTGCAGCCGCTGCTTCTGGAGACGCTGCGCTCATCTCCATTCATCAGACCCGCACGAAGGCCGGTGCTGCGCCGAGCCCGGCTTGGTGATCGCGCCGGGCAGGTGGGAGCTGTCGAGTGGGCGCGGATCAACCAATAGACGATCGGGAGCTGCTGCGTCTCCTCAAACGAGCCGCCGCTGACCGGGGAGCAAAGGCCTGGGTCGTCGGCGGCTACGTCCGCGACCATCTGCTCGGCCGCGCGCAGCCCGATCTCGACGTGGTCGTCGAGGAGGGCGGGGCCAGCCAGCTGGCCGAGCGCTTTGCGGATCTGGCTGGCGCGGGCCCGCCTGTCACCTTTGAGCGATACGGCACCGCCCAGGTGACGCTGCCCGGCCACCTGGTCGAGTTTGTCTCAGCCCGGTCGGAGTCGTATGCGAGCGACTCCCGAAAGCCTGACGTGCGCCCAGCCACCCTCGAGGAGGACTTGCGGCGGCGCGATTTCACCATCAACACGCTGTTGATGGACTTCGGCGGCGAGATCCAGGATCGGCTCGGGACAGCTCGCGCAGACCTCGAGGCGCGCATTCTCCGCACTCCGGCCGACCCGCTTCGGACGTTTAGCGACGACCCCCTGCGGATGCTGCGTGCCGTGCGATTCGCCGCTCAGCTCGGCTTCGAGCTGGCGCCGGACCTGCTGCCGGCGATGCGGCAGCTCAGCGGCCGGCTGGCGCCGCCGGTGGTTTCGGTCGAGCGCATCACCGATGAGCTCTGCAAGATGCTCGAGTCCGAGCGGCCCAAGCTGGCGCTCGAGCTGCTTGACTCGGGTGGACTGCTCGAGGTCGTGCTGCCCGAGGTGACCGCCTGCAAGGGTGTTGAGCAGGGTGGTTATCACACCCACGACGTTTTCGGCCACACGCTGCTCGCGGTTGGACTCGCGCCGCCTGACCTCGTGGTGAGGCTGGCCGCGCTCCTGCACGATGTGGGGAAGCCGGTCACCGCCACCCCGGACGGGGCCTTCACCGGTCACGAGGAGGTTGGCGCCGGAATCGCGAGAGGTGCGCTCGAACGGCTTCGATTCCCTCAAAGGGAGATCGATGCCGTTACGACCCTGGTCCGGCTGCACCTTCGCCCTGTGTACTACCGCTCGGAGTGGAGCGACGGGGCCGTTCGGCGGCTCGCCCGCGACGCCGGCCCTCTGATCGAAAGGCTGATGGCGCTCGCGCGCGCAGATATCGGGGCGTCCGCCTATCCAGAGCCGGAGAAGCTCGACGAGCTGGCGGCGCGCCTGGCGACCGTACTGGCTGAACAGCCGACGCGGATGGCTGCGCCAATCGACGGCGAGGACATCATGCGAGTCCGTGGCCTGGCGCCGGGGCCCGAGGTGGGGCGGATCAAGGAGCGTTTGGGCGAGCTGATCATGGACGGGGAGATCGAGCCCACGCGCGAGGCCGTCCTGGCGTATCTGCAGTCACATGGCGACCTCTGAACAGTGCGTGCAGGCCCCGACCCCCCCACCCTGCCCTCCCGCCAAGGGGGAGGAAATTGCACGATTCACCCTGACTGCGTAGCCTCTATGCTGCGGATTGGGAACAGCCGGGGGGCTGGGTAAGGGAGGTCCAGATGACGGACATTGGGGTGGAGACGGTCGCGATTTCCGGGAGTAACGGGGGACCCGACCCCTATGGCATCGAGCCGAAGTCGACGATTCTTGGCCGCGATGACGTGCTGTCAGGGAAGCTGCAGCTAAAGAGCGGCGGCCAGATATTGGGCAACTTCAGCGGCCAGGTCGAGTCCGATGGAGATCTGTGGATCGGCTCCGAAGCCCATGTCGAGGCCGACATACGCAGCGACAGGGTGACGATCGCCGGGTTCGTGCGCGGCAACATCGTCGCTGCGAGCCGGCTCAAGATCACAAGCACCGGCCGCCTCGAGGGCGATGCCAAGGTCGGCGCGCTGGTGGTCCAGGAAGGGGGCGTCCACCACGGGGTGATCCGCGTTCACCCCGAGGGTGTGCCTGAGCATGAGGAGAAGATCGTCGTCGACGCGGCCGCGCGACCGGCGGTCGTCGCGGTCAAGAACGTCCCTAACCCGGTCGGCCGGGTAAGGAAGTTGTGGGGTGAGTTCTTCTAGGCGCGCGCCCGGAACTCCATCCAGAGCCAACCGCGCCAGCGCTACGCGCTACCGATGCGAAGCGATATTCCTCTCGGCGAGGACGTGTACCTGGACGGCGGCGGCGACCGCCAGCTGGCCGGCAACAACGACCTCTGCGTGGAGGCGAGCCAGCTGCCGATCCGGCAGCGCGGCATCAGCTAGGGATTCGGATACGCTACCCGGCGCGATGTCGACGGGGGCTGGCGGCTAGGTGGATCGGGAGATGGACCGAAACCTAGCCCTCGAGCTGCTCCGCGTCACCGAGGCTGGAGCCCTCGCCGCCGCTCCATTGCAGGGCCGCGGCGACAAGATGGGCGCCGACGGCCGCGCTGTCGAGGCCATCCGCAACGC
>DATCQR010000144.1:0-5245 GCA_036569405.1 Candidatus Limnocylindria bacterium | reverse complement strand
CATCAACCCCCATCACAATCCGCATCGCTGCACCTCGTGTTTCTTGGCAGAAGAGCCAGGAGCCTGACCCCGGCGAGTTGGTCGCTCGCCGTTTGGATCAGGCTTCCCGGGGTAACGGCCGGGTGACGGGACCCGCGATGTGCGGCGTCCCGTCAGGCCGGCCCGTCGGGCGGCGGCAGCACTTGGACCGGCTGCGTCTCGGACCGGGTGGCCCACACCAGGCCAGCGCCCGTCAGGATCAGGGTCCCGCCCAGTCCGCCGAGCAGAGCGGCCAGCGCCAGCGCGAGCTGTAGGGCCGATGCGGTGGCAGTGCCGACGCCCAGCTCTGCGACCAGAGCATGCGCGGTGCCGCTCCACGCCTGATCGCGGGCCGGGCCCTCGAGCGGATGCTGCCGATCAAGCTGGGAGAAGTACCGCCCGTCGATCGGAACGTCGTAGGTGCCGGCGGGGAACGTCTCGCCCTTGTACTCCGCGGGCTCCGTCAATACCACGGTCTGCGTGCCGTGCAGCGTGTGGTAACTGACCGTCGCCATCTGGTACATGTACTCGCTGGCGGTGTTGACGATCGGGTCATTGGGGTCGAGCTCCGAGCCCACCACCGGGTAGTGCCAGTCCTTGGTCAGCAGGGCCATGATGGCCTGCGCGCCTTCTGTCTCGCCGCGGTCCACCAACTCGCCCTTGTCGTTGTAGGTCAGCTGGACGTCCTGCGCAGCGCTGAAGGCATTGAGGGACCGATACCCCTCCTGCGTCTTGATGAATGCATATCCACCGGCCGCGATGAACGCAATGCCGATGAGTGCGAGGACGAATCCGAGTCCTCTCAACCGACTGATCATGAACTGTGAACCTCTTGTGCTGCGGTAATCCATGCAGCAACTCTCGTTCGTCAGTCGGGTGCAACCCACGTGCCATACGGACCTATTTGTCGGCCAGCCGGCCCTACGGCTCCGGGCTAATGGTCGTCTGGCGACCCGAGATGGCGCTTGGCAACGTAGGCCGCTGCCTGGGTCCGGCGCTGGAGGTTGAGCTTCGCCAGGATGCTGCTGACGTAGTTCTTCACGGTCTTGTCGGACAGGAAGACGTCCGTCGCGATCTCCTTGTTGGTCTTCCCCTCCGCCACCAGCAGCAGGATCTTGCGCTCCTGGCTGGTCAGCTCGGCGAGGTCATCCGTGGCGGACCCGCTGGCCATGCGCCTTACTCGCTGGAGCACCTTCTCGGTCACGGCCGAATCGAGCAGCGACTCTCCACGTCCAACCGCCTCGAGCGCGCTCACCAGGTCGCGCCCGCGGATCTGCTTGAGCAGATAGCCGCTTGCGCCCGCGATGATCGCGGACAGCACGGCCTCCTCGTCGGGGTAGCTGGTCAGCATCACGACCCGCGTTTCAGGCCGGGCGGCTCTGATCTCGCGGCAGGCCTCGATGCCCGAGCCGTCGGGCAGGCGTACATCCATGATCACCAGATCCGGCTCGTACCGCGCGGCCATCGTGATCGACTCGGCGATCGAACCGGCCTGCGCGACGACCTCGAACCCGCTCCGACGATCGAGCAGGGACACAAGACCCTGGCGCACGACCTCGTGGTCGTCGACGACCAGGAGCCGCAGGGGCCGTGCCGGCTGCTCGGACGTCATTGACTGGCTCCTTGCCGCGATCCGGTGCGCGGAATTGAAACGATGATACGGGTCCCGGCACCGGGGCTACTGTCGACGTCGAAGGTGCCACCGAGGGCTTCGGCCCGCGTTCGCATGTTTGCCAGCCCATGATGGCCGCCCGCAGGCGCGGGGTTCGCGTCGATGCCGCGGCCGTCATCCGTAATCTCGAGCCGCACATCGGTGTCGTGCGCGGTAACCCGCAGCGAGGTATGGGCCGCGCCCGAATGGCGCGCGACATTCGAGAGCGCTTCGCGTGAGATGGCAAGCAGCTCCGCAACGATTTCCAGCGAGATGCCTTCCGGTTCCTTCCCCTGGATGTCGATCTCGGTGGTCGTATTGCGGCGCAGCTCATCTGCCAATGTCCGGAGTCCATCGAGGAGGCTGCCCGAATCGAGCAGCAGCGGTCGGAGGCCGAAGATGAAGTTACGGATGTCGCGGATCACCCCGTGGAGCGCATCGATCGCATCGTCGACGCGCTGGCCGGCCCCGGCGGGAGCCTCGCCGACCAGTTCGGGGACATCGTCAAGCGACAATGTCACGGCGTAGATGCTCTGGATGATACTGTCGTGCAGCTCACGGCTGATGCGGTCCTGCTCGTCCACAACTGCCAGCCGCTGGACCTGCTCGTAGAGGCGCGCGTTGTCGATGGCGATGGCAGCGTGCAGCGCGAACATCTCGACCAACGCCTGGTCATCGGCGCTGAACTCGGCGGCGTTCTGCTTGTTTGTCAGATAGAGCCGCCCCACGACCCGGCCGCGGATGGTGGCGGGTGCGCCAAGGAAGGAAGCCATTGGCGGATGGTTGGCCGGGAAGCCGTAGCTCTCCGGATGGGATGCGATGTTCGGGATTCGGTACGAGCGATTCTCCCGGATGATCAGACCGAGGAGGCCATGGCCGCGTGGCAGGTCGCCGATTGCTTCCCGCTCTTCGACGGTGATTCCGCTGGTGATGAACTGGGTGATCAGGCCCGCTTCGTCGACGATGCCCAGCGCCGCGTATTGGGCCGAGACCAGCTCTCGGACCTTGTCAACGATCAGTTGCAGGACCTGCTCGACGTCCAGCACGCCGCTGATGCCCCGGACGGCGGCATCGAGCGCTTGGAGGGCGGGCGGAAGGGCCTGCGCGTCGGATTCCTGAATCGAACGGCTCGCCACGCGGATAGGCTACCCCGATCGTCGCACCGGGAACGCTTCGGATAGGCCCGATGCCCGCCGTAGGATCGCCCGACACGCCCGCTAAGGACGGATGGCGACCTTTAGGACGCCGTCCAGTCGATTGCTGAAGACGCGGTACGCCTCGCCGATCTCGTCCAGCGAGAAGCGGTGGGTGATCAGCGGCAGCGGGTCGAAGCGGCCGGAGGCGACCACCCTCATGAGGCGCTCCATGCGCTCCTTGCCACCGGGGCAGAGAGTCGTGACGATGGTGTGATCGCCGAGCCCCGCCGCGAACGCGTCGTACGGCATCTGGAGCTTGCCCGAGTACACTCCGAGGCTCGACAGCGTCCCACCCGGTCGAATGGCCCGCAGCGCGCTCTCGAAGGTCTCCTGCAACCCGAGCGCCTCGATCGCCACATCGGCACCGCCATTCGTCAATCGCTTGACCTCGGCTACGACGTCGACCTTCGTTGGATCGAGGACGATGTCGGCACCCATCTGGCGCGCCACCGCATGGCGGGTCGCATCACCCTCCACGCCGATCACCAGGGCCGCCCCCATGAGCTTGGCGCCCGCGGTGGCGCACAGGCCGATCGGCCCCTGCGCGAAGACGACCACCGAGTCGCCGATGCGCACCTTGCCGGACTCCGCGCCCGCGAAGCCGGTCGAGGCGATGTCGGCCAGCAGGACAACCTGCTCGTCGGTCAGGGTGTCGGGGATCTTTGCCAGGTTGGCCTGGGCGGACGGCACCAGGAGGGACTCGGCCTGCGCACCGTTGATGGTATTGCCGAAACGCCAGCCGCCGATAGCCTCATAGCCGGTGCCATGGCCGCACTGGCTCAGCTTGCCGCTCAGGCACGCGTGGCATTGGCCACACGGCGTGATGGCCCCGACCAGGACGCGCTCCCCGACGTTGTAGCCGACCACACCCGGGCCGAGCTCCTCGATGATTCCGACCGGCTCGTGGCCGACGATCAAACCAGGCTCCACGCGATACTCGCCCTTGAGAATGTGGACGTCGGTGCCGCAGATTGTCGTCAGCGTCACGCGGATAACCGCCTCACCTGGGCCGGGCCGGGGGCGCGCGACCTTCTCGACACGGATGTCGCCCGGCGCATGGAAGACCGCCGCCCGCATGGTGGCCGCCTCCAGGGCGGTTGCGACGCTGGCTCGCGATGCAGTGACCATCGTGATCTCTCCTCTCTGGACGACGAACTACCTCCGGCGAATCGTCGTTAGTGCGGCTCGTTCTGTCGTCGCCCTCATCCTGGCAAGGCAGAACTGCACGCCCTACTGCCGGAGGTCCTGTTGAGTCGGGTCCGATGGCCCTGTTCGCGCAAGCCATGGCCAGTCCACCATCGGGACCGAGCCGGCTCGCGCGCGTAACCCCGCGTAACCCCAGGGTTTAGGCGAGCCCCTCGACGGAAAGGAGTCCGGGAGATGAAAAAGATCCTCGTCGCATATGACGGCACGGAGCCCGCCGAACATGCCCTGGCCACTGCGATCGACTTGGCGAAGGCATTTGACGCCGCTGTTGGCGTCGTGAGCGTGGTTCCCATCCATGCGGGTCGAGCACCGATCGACCCGTGGGACGATCGACCGATTCACGCCGCCCAGCTGGGGCAGGCCCAGCAAATTCTGGCGAAGGCCGGCATCGAGGCGCAGCTGCATGAGCCGATGGGCGACCCCGCGCGCGCGATCGAGCGAACGGCCGCGGAAAGCGGCTACGACACGATCGTGATCGGGAGTCGTGGGCTTGGTAGGCTGGAGCGCGTGCTGCAGGGCAGTGTGTCCGAGCACGTCGCGACCCACGCCACCGAAACGGTGATCATCAGGCGGTAAGGCGAAGGCTGCCGACAGGCCGGTCCGCTTCGAGCGCCGGCCTAAGGCATGCCCGGAGGAGCAACCATGACTACGGCAGCGAACGATCTTCGGGTTGGCGACCTGATGTCCAACGACCCGGTCGTTATCGGCGCCGACGCGCAGGCCACCGAAGCCGAGCGCCTGCTGAAGACCTACCGTGTGTCGGGCCTGCCCGTCGTCAGTGGGAACGCGACGGTGGGCGTCATCAGCCAGACGGACCTGGCGATGGCGCGATCGAGCGCGATGATCAGCGGGAACTGGGCAAGACTGCAGGTCAGGCACCTGATGACCACGCCTGCCGTGACCGTCCGCACCGGTACGTCGCTGAAACGTGCGGCCCAGCTGATGGTTACGCGGCACATCCACCGCCTGGTCGTGGTCGATGACGAGGAGGTGCCGATCGGCGTAATCAGCTCCCTCGACCTGCTTCGGACCCTGTTAGAGGATCCGGACCTCCGACCAGGCGCCTGAGCGGCGGTGGAGCCACGCGACGGCAACGGTGACCTCCGGTTTGCGCCCCTCACCGATCACCCCAAAGGTGGCAGGTCTGCAGCTCTCCAATTGAACCCTCCGGGGC
>DATCQR010000143.1:0-2733 GCA_036569405.1 Candidatus Limnocylindria bacterium | reverse complement strand
ACGAGCTGGGCCTATTCCAACACGAACTACCTGATCGCCGGGATGCTGGTCGAGCGCGTCACCGGCCACCCCTTCGCCGACGAGCTGGAGCGTCGCATCACCGGGCCGCTGAAGCTACGCGGTACGGGCCCCCCGACGCCGGGCGAGCTGCCCGACCTGATTGGCGTCTCCTGGACGAGCGCGTTCTTCACATCAGCCATGCTCGACTCGAATGCGGCCAACCTGGTGCGCTGGGGTGATGCGCTGTACGGCGGGTCCATCCTGCGAGCGGACAGCCTGGCGCAGATGCTCGACTTCAACGACCAGGGATACGGGCTGGGTGCGGAGCGGTATCGGTTCGGGGGCCTGCTCGGCTACGGGCATTCGGGGCTGCTGCGAGGCTACACCGCCCTGCTGGCCCACCTCCCGGACGCCCATTTGACGGTGTCGATGCTGGCCACCGGGCATCTCTTCAGCGTGTCGGACCTGCTCACGTACTCGGGGCCGGGGACTCCTTCGATCCTTTCGCTGGCGGGGAACCTTCGTCCGAGCTGAACAGGATGTCGCGGATCACGGGCAGCGACGGCGAGCCGTGGGCCAGGACCGACTCGAGGAACGGCCGGTAGACGAACTCGCGACCCTCCGCCTTGGCCCGGCGGCGTGCCTCCCGCTCCAGCCCGTGCATCTCCACGCTCCCCAGGAAGTACTCGCACAGCTGGGTCGAGGAGAGCCGCGCGCGGTCCCACTTGGCGGTCGCCTCGCCGTCCTCCTGGAACCCGCCCTCGACCATCATGTGCATCGCCTCGTCCTCGTCCATCGAGCCGGACTGGATGCGGATGTCCATCAGCGCGTTGGTGGCAGAGCGCAGGTAGAACTTCCAGTGGACGAGCATCAGCGCGGGATCATCGGCGCCGTAGCCCAGGTCCATCATCACCTGGGTGACGTACACCGCCCATCCCTCGGCGAAGACCCCGGAGCGGAAGATGCCGCGAACCAGCGACGGACATCGGTTCGAATAGGCCAGCTGCAGGTAGTGGCCGGGGACCGCCTCGTGGATGGTGAGCAGCCGCAGCATCCGGGCGTTGTCCTCGCGCAGGTACGACTCGCGCCGCTCGGCCGGCCACGCCTCGTTGACGGGGGTGATCGCGAAGAAGCTGGCCAGGCCGCGATCCAGGGGACCGGGCGGGATCAGCATGGCGCCGCCGAAATTGCGCAGGAAGCCGGGGGTCCAGATGATCTGGAGCGGCTCTTCGGTCAGGCCGACGACGTCGTGCTCGGCCACGAATGCCTCGATCCGCTCGTTCTCTGCACGGCAGAAGTCAAGCAGCTCGTCCGCGCGCGGGTGGTCCACCGCGATCGCGTCGAGGACGCTGCGCACCGCCTCGTCGTCGCTCTCCGGAGGCGGGGCGTCGCCCATCCAGTCGCCCCATATGGCTCTGGCGATGCGGGTCATCTCGGCGCGGGTCTGGTCGTACTCCTCGACGGCCATCTTCTCGAGCTCGGTGGGCGTGACCGCGCTCTTCAGCCAGTGGCGGAACTTGGCGGCGTACAGCTCCGGCCCGAGGCGAAAGTCGCCGTCGACGGTCGGCAGCAGCTCGTCACGAAGCCACTTCGTCCACTCCTCGATGGCCGCGGTCGCGACACCGACAGCAACCTGCACGTCGGCCAGCAGGGCGGGCTCGTCAAGCGCCTGGGCCTCCGACACGGCCAGCGCGGCCAAGTCGGCGACGCCTGCCATGCGCTCCACGGCCTTCTCGGCGTGGAAGCGGCTCACCGGCCGGCCGCCCTCGCGACTCAGCGCCTCGCGAGCCCCTTCGAGTGCGACGGGCAGGCCTCGCAGGCGGGACGCCAATGCGTTCAGTCGCTCGGTGATCGGCGCGTACTCGCGCGCCAGCATCGTGAAGATCGCGGCGCCGAAGAGGTAGACGTAGGAGATGGGGTTCCACTCGCCCTCGCGCAGCTCGTCGGCCGCGAAGCGCATGGCCGCCAGGTTCTCGAGCAGGATCCGCCGGTCGATCGCCTCATCCCGCGTCAGCGCACCCGGGTCCAGAGCCTCGACGCGCGCCTCGGCATCGCGCAGCCAGTCGGACCAAGCCACCTGGCCCGCATCGGTCAGGTCCGGCCAGTGGTGGTCGTAGGCATGCTCACCGAACTCGGTGGCATCGGCCGGCTGGAGGCGGAAGTATTCCTCGAGCAGGCTGTCGACGGTGGCAGAGAAGTCCATGGCGCACGGCATGGTACCGCCTGCTAGCCTGCTCGGCGTGAGCAACAACCTCGCTTACACCGATGCCTACGCGGCAACCACCCCCGCCCGCGTGCTCCAGGCCGATGACGGAGCCGTGCTCCTCGACATCACTGTCTTCTATCCGGGAGGCGGTGGCCAGCCGGCGGACATGGGCTGGCTGCGGACCGATGAAGGCGCCGCGTGGCGTGTCACCGGGGCGCGGAAGTCCGGCGATGACATCTGGCACCTGGTGGAGGGGGACGGCAGTCTGCCGGCGGTTGACACCGAGGTCAGCGTCGAGCTGGACTGGGACCGGCGCCACGCCCTGATGCGGACCCATTCCGCGCTGCACGTCCTGTGCGGCGTCGTCTGGCGCGACTGGGGCGCGTCGGTCACCGGCGGCAACATGGAGCCGCTAGCCGGACGCATGGACTTCGAGTTCGAGACGATGGCCGGCGAGCTGGTCGCCGAGATCGAGCGGCGGGTCAACGTGGAGATCGAGGCCGACCGCGAGATCCGCGTCGCGGTCC
>DATCQR010000142.1:0-2855 GCA_036569405.1 Candidatus Limnocylindria bacterium | reverse complement strand
CGTGGCGCCTTTGTCGGCGACCTGCTGTGTCGCGTCCTGGAGGGGGTCGGCCACGAGGTGACGCGCGAGTACTACTTCAACGACTTCAACGCCCAGGTGCTGAACCTCGGCCTCTCGGTGCAGGCTCGCCGCGAAGACGGGCCGATCCCCGAGGATGGCTACCACGGCGAATACGTTGCCGAGCTCGCCGCCGCGATTCCCGACGAGACATGGGCAGACGCAACAGCCGAGGGCAGTGACGCGGGATCGGTCCTGGGTCGTTGGGCCTCGGAACGCGTTCGCGCCGGGATCGAGGAGAGCCTCACCCGGCTCGGCGTCCGCTTCGACGTGTGGACCAGCGAAGGATCGATCCACGAGCAGGGCTGGGTCACCCGCGCAGTCGAGAAGCTCCGCGACGCCGGCCACATCTATGAGGCCGATGGGGCGACCTGGTTCCGCTCCACGGCGTTCGGTGACGACAAGGATCGGGTGGTGATCCGCTCCAACGGCCAGCCCACCTATTTCGCCTCCGACCTGGGGTACATCGCGCAGAAGTTCAGCCGCGGCTTCGGGGAGCTGATCTATCTGTGGGGAGAGGACCACCACGGGACCGTGGCCCGTAACCGCGCCGCCGCCCGGGCGCTGGGGTTCGACGCCGAGGCCGTGCACTGGATGCTGATGGCGTGGGTACGCTTCGTGCGGGACGGCGTCGAGATCGGCATGAGCAAGCGCTCCGGCGAGTTCATAAGCCTCGACGAGCTGCTGGAGGAGATCGGGCCGGATGCGGCGCGCTGGTACTTCGGCTCGCGGGCGACGACGACCGGAATCGACCTCGACATCGAGCTGGCCAAGAAGCAGAGCGCGGAGAACCCCGTCTACTACGTCCAGTACGCCCACGCCCGCTGCAGCTCGATCCTGCGTCGAGCCGCGGACGAGAAGCTGGCGCCCGATGCCAGCGACGCGGCTCTGCTGCTCGTGCATCCCGCCGAGCAGGCGCTGCTTCGACGCCTGCTGGCCATGCCGGACGTCGTGGCCGATGCCGCCGAGCGACGGGAGACCCATGAGCTGACCCACTTCTGCCTGGAGGTTGCGCAGCTCTTCAGCGCGTTCTACCGCGATTGCCGCGTCCTGCCCGAGGAGCCCTCGGAGATACCGCTCTCGCAGGCCCGCCTTGCGCTCACGGCCGCTGCCCGCCAGGTGCTGGCCAACGCGCTCGGCCTGCTGGGCATCTCTGCCCCGGACTCGATGTAGTCTCAGCCCCCCGCCAGGATGGCGATCGTCTCGATCAGATCGGCCGACGAGGCCTGCAGGACGAGCGTCTCCAGATCTGAGACATGAACCAGCCGCGCCGCAAACGGGAGCTTGGGCTGGGCCGTCGCGTAGGCGGTCTCGAACTCGGTCGCATCGGCGGACGTATCCCAGGCGATCCGCCAACCAAGTGCCCAGCCACCGTCCCCGTTTGTGGCCACCGTCACCCGGTCGCCACCCCACCCCTTCGCGGCCTCGTCCGCAACGGGCCGCGTGACGCCGATCCCCTCCAGCCAGATCGCCATCCATGCCTCGCCGAGGGTCGTGTCGGAGGCTTGTCCCCAATCGGCTCCGAGCGCACTTCGGAGGTCGAGGGGTGCAACCGCGACCGCAGCCTCGCCATTGGCGTATGCCGCGGGATGCAGGATCTGCTCCGTGGAGGCGGGCAGCTTGTCGTACGCGGCGTTCACGGCATCCCACCCGCCCGACGCGTACAGCTGGCCCACGAACTCGGCGCCCGAGAGGTAGGGGAACTCGAGCAGCCGGACCATCCATGGCGGGATGCCGCTCATGTCGGGAACGGGGGCCTGCGCCACCCCGGCCACCTCGTCGGGCGAGAGGTGGCCGATCGCCCACACCACCATCGACGTGGTCGCATCCCCCTCCTCGAGCGCGAGCAGGGCAAGCTCACGATCTCGCTGCCCGGCGACCGCCTGCTGGGCTGCACTGCTGTCGAAGGCGGCGTCCTGCAGGGCATGCGTGTATTCGTGGGCGTAGGTGATCTGCGCCGCGGGCGTCAGCCCTGCATCGGTCACGACCACCATCCGCTTGGCGTCGAAGTCGTAGTAGCCGGCCACCTGGGCGACGTACAGCCTCTCGGTCAGCTTCACGATGTCCTGCTCGGCGGTAAGCAGGCCCAGGGCGCGCAGGGTGGCGTTGTCGAGGGCCGGCTCCAGAAGGGCGGGCAGCACCTGCTCCAGCTCGGCCCGGGTCAGGATCTGCGGTGGACCGATCTCAGCCGCCGGCAGGCCGCGCAGCTGCTGGACCTGCGCCTCGATCTCGGTGAAGGCGGACACCAGATCCTGTGAGGGGACCGGGTCCGATGGCCGGGGAGTGGCCGTTGCCGCAACCGGGGTTGGGCTGGGGAGCAGGCCGACTGCTGTGGCGCGAAGCCCGACGACTGCAACGATGGCCAGGCTCAGCAGGAGCACGCTGAGGGCGCCGACGCGCCTGGCAAGACGGGACATCGGCCGCATTGTGGCACCCGCCTGATCCGGCGTTAGGTTCAGGTTTCTTAAGCCAAGCCCCCCTTTGGGATTCACCGTCGGCTTTTAGGGTGTCCCTGCGAGTAGGAAACCAACGGGTTTCCGCCTCCACCCTCCCTCCTTCGAGCGCCGGTGTCATTGGGCGGGCACCGGCGCTCGTGCGTTTCCAGTAGCATCGGCCATCCCATGGAGATCACCTGGTACGGGCGTGCCTGCTTCCGACTGAAGGGGCGCGAGGCGACGGTCATCACCGACCCGTGCCCGCCCGCAACCGGGTTCGTGGCGGGCAAGCACGACGTCGACCTGCTGACGATCTCGCACGCCCATGCCGACCACAGCTACACCCGCTCGATCACCGCTGGC
>DATCQR010000141.1:0-1748 GCA_036569405.1 Candidatus Limnocylindria bacterium | reverse complement strand
CCTGATGCTCGTCGACGTGCGACCCCTCGGCGTGACGGGCAAGGAGGCTGACCTGGCGCTCGGCGAGGTCCGCATCACCGTCAATCGAAACACGATCCCCTACGACCCCAACCCGCCGATGGTGGCGAGCGGGGTCCGGGTCGGCACGCCCGCGGTGACCGGCCGCGGGATGAAGGAGGCGGAGATGGGCCAGATCGCCCAGCTCATCGTGGACGGTATCGCGGCCCGGGGTGATGACGGGGCGCAGGCCGCCATCCGCGACCGCGTGGCCGAGATCGTCGATCGATTCCCGGTCCCCGGACTGCCGCAGACGCTCGTCGCGGGACAGACGACCGCCTAGGCGCCGCGTCGCCGGGTCGATCGGGCTCCGGTATACTCGCGCCGTCCGACCGCTCTGAGTCGAACTGAAGATGGCACAGCTGACCCCGACCGGGCTCGTCAAGATCATGGGCCTGGTGACCCTGATCATGGTTATCCCAATCGTCGGAGGCTCGGTCGCCGGGCTCGTCCTGGACCGGGTATTCGGCACGTCGCCGCTGCTGGTCGTCATCGGTCTGGCGGTCGGAAGCCTGATTGCGGCACTCGGCATCTGGCTCCTCATCCGCGCTGGTGCGCGCCGGGGCTATGGGGCCTGACCAGGGCAAGGACGAAGGTCCGCCAACCGCCAACTGGGCGGTGGCCTTCGACCTGGGCCTGCGGTTGGGGATCTCGGTGATCCTGGGAGTCGGGGGCGGGCTGCTGGTGGACAGCTGGCTGCATACGAGCCCGATCTTCACGCTGATCGGGATGGTGCTGGGGATCGGAGCCGCCATGTATACGATCTGGGATGTGGCGCGGCAGAGCATGAGGAGATAGGCGCGGAGTGGTACACGTCGAGATCGCGGCCGAGAAGCTGTTCGCGATCGGGCCGCTGATCGTCACCAACTCGATGGTCGGGGCGGTCCTTGCCTCGGTCGTCCTGCTGCTCATTGCCCGCTGGTTCACGCGCCGCTCCGGGATCGTGCCGAGCCGCGGGCAGAGCGCGATCGAGCTGCCGATCGAGTTCCTCGCGGGCGTGGTGCGGGGCACGGGTGGGAAGCGCTGGCGCCAGTTCGCGCCGCTCATCCTGGGCATCTTCCTGTTCGTGCTGACCGCCAACTGGCTGAGCCTGCTGCCCGGGGTCGGGACGATCGGGCTTGGCGAGGAGGTCGGTGGAAAGCAGATCATCGTCCCGTTCGTGCGCGCCGGAGCCGCCGACCTGAACTTCACGCTGGGCCTGGCGCTGATCTCCTTCGTGACCTTCGTCGCCTTCGGGCTGCGTGCCAACGGCGCGCGCGGGTACCTGAAGGAGCTGCTGATCGCCGAGCCCGCCTACATGACCCCGCTCCTCACCCCGATCCACCTGATCAGCGAGCTGTCTCGGGTGATCAGCCTCTCGATGCGGCTCTTCGGCAACGTCTTCGCCGGAGAGGTGCTGCTGGCGACCATGCTGGCGCTCACCACGGCAACGTACTTCACGCTGCCGCTTGCTTTCGTCGTGCCGGGGGTCTTCATCGGCCTCGAGCTCCTCTTCGGGCTGGTGCAGGCGCTCGTCTTCGCGCTCCTCTCGATGACCTACATCACGCTGGCGATCGCTGAGCATCGCCAGCACGCCTCAGCTGACGACCATTCGGGCGAGGCGCCCGAGCAAGGCGCCGCTCCGGCACCCGGCGCGGCGTAAGCAACCACAAGGAGGAAGACCACTCGTGGACCTACACACACTCGCAGCC
>DATCQR010000140.1:0-2653 GCA_036569405.1 Candidatus Limnocylindria bacterium | reverse complement strand
TCGTGCGTTGCGAGCTGCTCGACCTCGGCGTGGAGGAACGCGTTCGAGATGGCCAGCCCGGCATGGCCTGCCAGCAGATCCATCGCCTCGTGCTCCATCGGCCGGAAGCGGTTCGACCGATCGCGGCGCATGATCGAGATCGCGCCCACCACCACGCCATCCCGCAGCAGCGGCACCCCGGCGCCCAACATCGGCATCGGCTCCGCGGAGTCTCGGTAGGCGGCAGGGAATCGATCGCGGTCAAAGTGGTCGTCGACCACCACCGTCCGATCTCGGATGGCGCGTCCGGCCAGGCCCTCGCCTGGCTTGATTTCACGGCCAAGGATCGACGGGTCGACGTCGGTCACCGCGCGCAGCAGGTAGCGCCCCGTCTCGCGCTCCAGGACGGTGAGGGTCACGATGTCCGCGGGGATCACCTTGCGCACCGCGTCGACCATCACGGCACCGAGCCGTGCCAGGTCGAGCTCTCCGCTCACCGCGTTGGTGAAGTCGCTCAGGCTGCGCAGCACCGCTGCCCGTTCGGCGAGCGTCTGACGGTCGCGCCCGAGGGCCACCTCCGTCGCCACTCGCCCGGCCAGGGTCGCGATCAGGTCACGATCGGTGCGGTCCAGGGGCGCGAGCGCCTCGACGTTGAGGATCCCCAGGAACTCGGCGTCATAGAGCAGCGGCGCGCAGATCTCGCTCACCACGTCGTCGTCGACCGCCACGTAGTCGTCGTCGAGCCTCACGTCCTGGATGAAGGCCGGCTCGTGGGTGCGCATCACCCGCCCCACCACCCCCTCCGTCCCGTCAAATGACTCTCGCGGCTGCTGGTAGCCGCGCTGCGCCCCGAGGCAGAGCAGGTCGCCTTCGGCGAGGTAGATGGAGACGTAGGTGTAATGAAACTGGTCGACCAGCACGCCCAGGGCACGATCCAGCATCTCGGGCGTTGGACCCGCTGACGCCAGAAGATGGCTGACCGCCTCCATGCCTGCGATCTGGCGAGAGTGCCGCCGCTCGGCGACCATCGCCGCACGCAGCTGGCCTGTCGTCTGCTCGACCGCCATCACCAGCCGACGCGTCCCGATTGCCACCAGGATGCTGACCCCCGCCAGGCTGATCCCGCGCAATGCGAGCTCGGCACGGGAGCCAGGAATCGCGAGCTCGGGGCCAAGGTAGATGAGCGACGCTGCTGCGCCGATGACCACCGCCTGGCTCGTCCCCAGCGCCGCGGCGGCGACAACCACCGGCACGTACAGCGCGAACATGGGGTGGGTTGGCCCGCCCACCAGCTCGGCCAGGGCGGCGACGTAGAGAAGGCTGACGGCGAGGCGCAGGAAGGACCACCCGAGCTTCGTCAAGGGCCGGAGCCTGGTCGGAAGGAGGCTCAGGACCATCTGGAGGCCGATGAAGATCGGGCTCAGGATGGCGACCATCGGCACGTCGCGAGGCTCGTGTGAGATGAGGGCGACGGTCAGCGCGATGGGCGCCAGGGCGGCGGTATAGAGGAAGAACGGGTCCCTGAAGAGGTAACGGCGCGCCCGCGGACGAATGAGATGGCGGACGCGCGAGCTCAGGCCGCCTCGCCCATAGCGCGGCAATGGACTCGCGTCGGTCGGCCGCGATACGGCGGTTCCCATCGGGAGCAGACCCTAGCCATCCAGACCAGACCCCACCATCGCCCGGAAGTAACCCGTACTAGTGAAACGGCCTCGATCAGGGGCTTACGGCGGCGATCGCGGCCCGGATGCCGTCCGCGGTGAGCGGCCCCGTGTAGTGCGTTCCGCCGATGAACAGGGTGGGAGTGGAGTTGAGCCCCATGGTGATCGCCGCCTGGCGGTCGACATCGACGACCGCGACGATCTCAGACGATGCGTATGACGCCTGCCATTGGGCGGTGTCGAGCCCCAGCTCGCCGGCGAGGCTCGTGAAGAAGGCGTCGGCATCGTTCCCGGACAGGTCCTTCCAGGAGTCTTGGCGGGCGTACAGCGCCGCCGACATCTGCCAGAACGATCCCTGCCGATCTGCGGCGGCGGCGGCTCGGGCGGACCGATCCGCATTGGGATGGATCGCATCGAGCGGGAAGTAGCGAGACACGAGCGTCATCTCGTTCGCCGAGGCGAGGTCCGCAACGATTGGCGCCAGGACGGCACAGCCGGGGCACTGGAAGTCGGCGAACTCGACCACCTCGATCGCGCCACTCCCCAGGCGGGGGCTTCCCGCCGGCGCGATCCCCGATGGACCCGGTGACCCTGTCGGCGTCTCGCCGCCGGCACCCAGCGCCAGGAGCGCGACCACGGCGAGCGTTGCGACTGCGCCACCCGCGCGCCCGGTGCGAAGCAGGCTCGACCGCTCGCCTTCACGTGCCCTCGCCGCCTGTTGGCGCGTCCGCCTGGAATGTGCCACCACCGGTTCAGTCGGGGTGTGCATGAGCAAGATCGCGGCCACCAGGAGTGCGAAACTGGCCGCGGCCTGCACCAGGCACCAGCTGCAGAATGCCCGGATCACGAACAACTCCAGCGCCGTGAGAACCGCCGAGGCAACGGCCCCGGCGATCGCAAGGCCCACCAGTGCTGCCTCGGGCGACAGTCCCGCGATCGAGCGCGTGTCCAGGGCGCGGATGGTGAGCCAGATCGCCCCGAGGTAGAAGACCAGCCCGAAGAGCGGCAGCGGG
>DATCQR010000139.1:0-11543 GCA_036569405.1 Candidatus Limnocylindria bacterium | reverse complement strand
TGGCCTGCGGGGCGGAGAGCTACGGGGCATCGGTCCCTTCCATGGGCCGATTATGATGCCGGCCATGGAACAGAACCTGCGCGTCCCTGGCCCCACGCCGCTCCCGCCGGAGGCGCTCGAGGCCCAATCGGCGCCGATGATCGACCATCGCGGCACCGAATTCGGAGAGCTGCTCCGTGAGATCAGCACAGGGCTCGCCGAGCTGATCGGCACGCGCGGGGAGGTGCTGCTGCTGACCGGCTCTGGCTCAGGGGCGCTGGAGGCAGCCGTCGTCAACACCCTCTCGCCGGGCGACCGGGTGCTCGCCGTGACCATCGGCTCATTTGGCGACCGCTTTGCCAAGATCGCCACTGCGTTCGGGGCAGGGGTCGAGCGCTTCGAAGTCGCGTGGGGCGAGGCGGCTGACCCGGGAGCCCTGGCGCAGCACCTGGCGGCGAATCCAGCGTACCGGGCCGTCCTGCTCACGCACAACGAGACGTCGACGGGCGTGACCAACCCCCTCCGCGAGCTGGCCGAGGCCGTCCGCAAGGCGCCGGGAGATCCGCTGGTGCTCGTCGACGGGATCAGCGGGCTGGGCGCGATGCCGTTCGAGATGGACGGCTGGGGGATCGACCTGGTGGTGAGCGCCAGCCAGAAGGCCTGGATGGGGTCGCCGGGGATCGCCATCGCCGCGCTCGGAGACCGGGCATGGAGCGCCAACGAGACCGCGCGCATGCCGCGCGCCTACTGGGACCTCGCGGAGGCCCGCATGTGGGCCGAGAAGGGTCAGACTCCCTGGACCCCGGCGGTCAGCGTCCTGTTCGGCCTGCGGGTCGGCGTCCGCCGCCTCGTCGCGGAGGGCCGAGAGCGGACCTGGGCCAGGCACGAGGCCATCGCCGCCGCCGTGCAGGCGGGGCTCGAGGCCCTTGGACTGCGCCTGGCGGCTGCCCCTGCGGTTCGGTCCAGCACGGTCACTGCCGCATGGCTGCCGGAAGGCCTCGAATGGGCGCCCTTCAACGCCGCCATGCGCGCCAGGGGGCTGATCGTGGCGGGCGGCCAGGGGCAATGGGCAGGACGGATCCTGCGATTCGGGCACATGGGCGGGGTCGGCATCGACGAGATGACGGACGCGGTCCGCATCATGGGCGAGACGCTTGCCGAGCACGGCCGCCAGGCCGATGCGCCGGCGGCGGTCCGCGTCATGCGAGAAGTCTTCGAGGCGAGGCAGGCCGCCCCGGTCGGCTGAGGCTAGCTCCCGCTCCCCAGCAAGGACCGAAGGCGCCTGCGCAGCGCGAGCCACAGGAGCGGCAGCTGCAGCCGGCCCCAGGCACGCTCGAGGCGCGCGATCACCTCCGACGACATGGACCGGCCTGAGTAGCTCTGCCACACCTTGCCGTCGGCGATGTCGTGGATCTCGACGCGGCGCCCCGGGAGCTGCCCCTCAAGCCAGCCGGCGTACTCGTACACGGTCTCCGATGGTCGCTGCGCGACCCCCGCCCGATCCGCGGCAAAGGCGAGGCGCTGCCATTGCCGATCGCCCGGGGCGAGGAACCTGAACCGATACCGGCCGCGCAGCAGCCGCCACGCGACGACCGCCAGCAGCAGCATCAGCAGCACGACGATCAACCAGGCGTTGCCGGTGCGGGCCTCGTCGGTCGGGCGCTGGCCTCCGGGGGCGAAGCCGCCCTCGACCGGCTCGAAGGACGGCAGGCCGGAGATGGTGCCAGTCTTCTGGTCCTCGGGGACGCGGCGACCCGGGTCGATCTGGCCGTTGGCCGGGGGAACAGGGGGCACGACCCCCGCCCCGGGCGCGCGGATCACGGGAGCAATCGACTTGGTGGCCTCGAAGATCTGCCAGCCATAGCCCGGGAAGAAGATCTCCGCCCAGGCGTGCGCATTGCGTTCGCGGTACTGGTAGATCCCCGGTTGGAGCCGCTCTCCGGGGGCGTAGCCGACGGCCACGCGCGCCGGCAGTCCCAGCGTCCGCGCCATGACCGCCATGGTCGTGGCGAAGTACTCGCAGTAGCCGACCTGCCCCGCGGGGTCGAACAGGAAGAAGTCGACGAGGTCGCGGTTCGGGTCGGACGGGAGAGAGGCCACGGTCTGGTAGGTGAAGCGGTCGGTGCGCAGGTAGTCGGCCAGTGCCCTGGCCTCGTGGTACGGGTCCGTGGCGCCGGCGGCGTTGACCACGCGGCGCGCTTCGTCGGCGGTCCGCTGGGTGACACCGCCGGTACCGGTGTAGGTCGCCACGATCTCGGGCGGATAATCCGTGCCGGCGCCCGCCAGCATCGCCTCGGTGGCAGTCGAGATCGCCGCGGTGATCTGGTAGCCCTTCCCCTCCTGGAGAACCACCGCGGATTGCAATGCGCCGAGCAGTGGCAGGCCGCGTGGCTCGTGGACAACCAGCGGGGCGAATGCGGTCGTCGGATAGCCGGGTGTGAAGACATTGCGCCCGGCGTTGCGCTGCACCTCGACAGTCACTGTCTCGATCTGGAAGGCGCTGGGCGCCAGCGGACGCTCAGGGGTGTAGCCGGGGAAGATGCGATCGCCGGCTGCGACGCGCCGGTTCGGGCCGTCGCTGGTCGACCAGCCGTGCCCGGTGTAGGTGTCGTAGGTGATGGTGCGCATGTAGTAACCGCGGGTCGAGCCCACTGTCATGACCGCCCCATCGGAGCTGGACCAGCTGCCGTGCACTCGGAACGAAGAGCCGAAGGATGTCCCCTGGATGCGGGAATCGGTGCCGGCGAGGCCGCCGAAGGCCCCCTCGAACTGGTTGCGCACATCCGACCACAGGCCATCGAGGTTGCTCCAGACGCTGGTCAGGGGTGCAGCCACGGCGACCGTGGTCAGCACCCAGGCCAGGGCGACACTGCCGACGATGAAGGCGACGCCGCTGCGCATTATCTGACCCGGCACGTCGAGGTTCTCCCGTAGCCGGCGGATGCGCCAGCTCTCCTCGCGATTGACGAGGGCGATCCGCACCCAGAGCAGCAGCGCGGCCAGCGAGAAGAGGACGAGGTACAGGAAGAGGTCCGTGAGGATCGCGGACATGTTCGCGATGAGGGCCACGCCCACCAGCAGGATGCTGTCGAGGACCCGATGGTGGCGGTACAGCGCGTACGCGGCCATGAAGGAGGTGACCCACATCAGCACGCCGAGTCCGATTGCATAAGGAGAGAGCTGGGGGGCGAACCCGCCCTCGACCACGATCCGAGTCCAATCCAGCGCATCACCGCGCAGGAGGATCAGCCGACTGCTCTGGTTCAGCTCCGGGAAGTACTCGGCGCCGATCGTGAACAGCACCAGGCCGGCTCCTGCGATCGCGGCGAGTGGCAGGATGACCGTCACGCTCAGCCGGGTCAGCCCCAGCAGCGCCCCGAGGAGCGCGGCCACCACCGCGACAGGGAGCAGGTAGTCCATGTGACTGACCCACGCCGCGCGCTGCAGGGACCACACCAGCGTGAGGAGCATGACGATCAGGAGCGCCATGCTGCCCCAGCCCTCGCGCGGTCGCAGGAAGCGACGCAACAGCTCAGGCACGGGTGCGCTCCCGAATGGCCGGGGTGCGCGCGCCGATCGCCCGGCGCCCAAGGACGCTGGAGAGGTCGTCTCCGGCTCGCAGGAGATGATGCGCAATGTCGTACTCGGCCAGCGCGTGCCGGATCGCCGCCAGCTCGGCACCACTCTCGTCGTCGTCCCGTCCCGCGAAGCTGAAGCGATCGAGCAGGACCACGATCGTGCCGATCCCCCGCCGCCGCAGGGCGGCCAGGGCGCGCACCCATTCGCGATCGGTCGAGCCGGTGACGATGCACAGGGTCATGCCGCGCCGCAGCTGGGGGAGTGTCGAGACCACGACCTCGGCGAGCGGCTGCGAGCCATCGGCCTGCACGTTGGCAAGCAGGTTCAGGATCTTCTGCTCCACCCGCGTGCCGCGATCCGGGTTGAGATGCTGCTGGCGTCGCGAGCTGACCGTTATCCCCACGGCCCGGTTCTCGGCCAGGGTGTGGACCGCGATGGAGGCGGCCGCGCTGACCGCGGTCTCGACCGAGGACGACTCGGCCGGCCCGGCGTGCGCGGCGCGCTGCAGGTCGAGCAGCAGCCACAGGTCGGCCGCCTGCTCAAGGTCGAACTCCTTCACGATCAGCTCGCCGTGGCGCACGGAGCTGAGCCAATGGATGCGGTTGATCGCGTCCCCATACACGTATGGACGCACCGTGCTGACCAAAGGTGTCGCCGCCTCGTAGCGTCGCCGCGAGGGCGTCGATCCGTCCACCGGCGAGGGAGGCAGACGCCAGTGCGGTAACGGGTGAACGCGTGGGAAGACCATGATCCAGGTCGGCCGTCCCACCACCATCTCGCTCGAGAAGAGCCCGAACGGGTCACCGGTCCGAACCCGCAAGGCGCCGAGCCGGTAGCTGCCGCGACGCAGCAGGACGACCTTGGCCAGCCACTGCCGGCTGCCGCGGGCCTTCACGCCCACGACGCGGCCCGGCAGCGGCGCGGGCAGGGTGGACTCATTGGCAACCTCGACCCACGGCTTCGTCCAGCCGCTGTCGTTGTCGACCCGATACACCGCCTCGAGTGTGTCGCCCACCTGGCTCCGCGGGTTGAGCACGTGGTAGCCGGCACGCAGGCCGCGCAGGCCGCGGCGCGCGTACCAGCGCGAGGCGAGCAGGAGGGTGGCGAGCAGGTAGACCAGGAAGAAGAGTTCGTCGATCCCGGTGCTGAACGCGGCGACGACCAGCGCGGTGCCGAAGAAGACGGCCCGGAGCTGCCGCGACAGGCCCATGACCGTGCCTAGCGCGTGCCTGCGGTCGCGCTGCTGGCCTCTGCGATCGGAACCTGGCCCAGGATCTCGCGCACGATGCCATCGGGGTCGACCTCGCGCAGCGACGCCTGGCTCTTCACGATCAGCCGATGCCCAAGCACCGCCACGGCCAGCTGCTTGACGTCGTCGGGGATCACGTAGTCGCGGCCGTCGAGGGCCGCCAGTGCCTGGCCCGCCCTGTACAGGTTGATGGAGCCGCGTGGCGAGGCACCCAGGTAGACGTCAGCGTGCTCCCGGGTCGCGCCGGTCAGCCGCACGATGTACTCGGCCACCGCCTGGTCGACGTAGATCTCCTTGACCGCCGCCTGCATCTCGCGCAGCTCGTCGATGTCGAGGACCTGCTGCAACTGGTCGATGGGGTGCTTTCGCTTCTGCTCGTCGAGGATGACGATCTCCTCCATCGCCTTCGGATAGCCGAGCCGCAGGCGAAGCATGAAGCGGTCCAGCTGTGCCTCCGGCAGGGCGAAGGTGCCCTCGTACTCGATCGGGTTCTGGGTTGCGATCACCAGGAACGGGCTCGGCATCGGGTGGCTGACGCCATCGATCGTCGCCTGGCGCTCCTCCATGCACTCGAGCAGCGCGCTCTGGGTCTTGGGCGTGGCCCGGTTGATCTCATCGGCCAGGACCACCTGCGCCATGATCGGCCCGGGTCGGAACTCGAACTCCTGCGTCTTCTGGTTGAAGATCGAGAGGCCCGTGACGTCCGACGGCAGCAGGTCCGGCGTGAACTGGATCCGCCGGAAGGTGCAGCCGATGCTTCGGCTGAGTGCCTTGGCCAGCATCGTCTTGCCGACCCCCGGCACATCCTCGATCAGGATGTGGCCCTCGCACAGCAGCGCCACCAGCGCAATCCGCACTTCGACGTGCTTGCCGACGATGACGCGCTCGACATTGGCGACGACGCGCTCCGCCGACTCCTTGACACTCTTCACCGCGGAGACTCCCCTTGATTCGAGCCAGCGGGCGTGTCCGCCCGGGCCGAACAATACCCCAGCGCGTCGTCCACCGGGGCTTTGGCGCCTGGCTTCAGCCGCCCGTGCCAATCAGCTTCAGCCACTCGGCCATCACGGCGCCGCCGATCGGGGCCGCGTGCCCCGAGCCGCTTCCGCCGCCCTCGACGATGACCGCGATCGCGATCGACGGGAGGGCGCCATCCTGGGCGGGAGCGAAGCCGATGAACCACGAGTGTGGCTTGAGGCCAGGGCCGCGCTCCGCCGTCCCGGTCTTGCCCGCGGTCTGGACACCGGAGATGCCGAAGCGCGTAACGTCCCCGGCCCCCGCGTAGAGCTTTCCGATCGGTCCGACGACCGCGTCGATCATCGCGCGCCGCACCTGATCCGCCACGCCCGACGAGATGGCCGGGTTGCCCCGTCCGCCGCCGTACGTCTCGAGCACGCTGTCGGTTGGGCCGGCGGTGGGCGTTGCCGCGTGGCTGCGCAGGTCACGCACCACGTAGGGCTGAGGAACGGCACCCTGGTTGGCGATCGTCGCGGCCATCAGCGCCATCTGCATCGGCGTGACGGATACGGCCGCCTGCCCGAAGGCGGCGCTGGCGAGCTCCACCTCGTCCCGGAACGGGGCGCAGCCGCCATCGGCCTGGGCGGAGACGTACGAGGGATCGACCGGCAGGCCGCGGGCATCGGTACCGATGCGGAGCGCCTGGCAGAAGCCGAACCGCCGCGCATAGTCGAGGTAGCGCTCCGCGCCGAGCTCCAGCCCGACGTGCGCGAAGTAGATGTTGCTCGACACCTGCAGCGCCGGAGATAGGTCCCAGAGCGCCGGCGCCACGGGCGCGAGGTCGTGCTCGCGGATCGTGAAGCCGTTCACCACGAACCCGTCCACCTCCTCGCGGGGCTGGTCTGGGAAGGTGGTCTGAGGCGTGATCGCCCCGGCGTCGAGGGCGGCCGAGGCGGTCAGCACCTTCATGATCGAGCCCGGCGTGTAGTGGCCCTGGCGGGATCGGTCCAGGAACGGATTGTCGGCGGCCCCCGCCACCGCGTCGAAGGCCGCCTGGGCCGTGGCGGGGTCACCCGAGAAGCCGGTCGCGTCGTAGGTGGGGTTGGAGACCATCGCCAGCACCGCCCCGCTGCGCGGGTCGATCGCCACCAGCGCTCCCCGGTTGGCACCCAGCTGCGCGGCGGCGAAGTCCTGGAGGCGCTGGTCGATCGTGAGCGTGAGGTCGTGGGGCTCGGGCTTGCGGGCGAGAATGTCGTTCAGCAGGTCGCGCAGCGGATTCGGGTCCGTGCGACCGGTGAGCAGGTCATCCCAGGCCCGCTCCACGCCGGTCGCCCCGAACCGCAGGCTGGCGTAGCCCAGCAGGTGCGTGAACGCCGGATCGGTGTAGGTGCGCCGGCTGATCCCCTCCGTCACCAGGCTCGACGCCAGCAGGCGTCCCTGCGAGTCGAAGATCGAGCCGCGCGGAAGGCTGCGGCGCGTCGCGATGACCTGCGGGTTGTCCTGCCGCGTGGCGAGCGCCTGGGCGTCGAGCACCTGCCACCACACGAGCGCGCCGGAGACGCTGGCGAAGGCAAGCAGCAGGTACAGCGACAGGCGGCGGATATTGGTGGCGATCATTGCCCGCGTCCCTCGATCTGCGCATCGACCACCGATCGGTGGCTGATCGCCAGCAGCAGTCCGACGATCACGAAGCAGGCCAGCAGGCTCGAGCCGCCGTAGCTGACGAACGGGAAGGTGATGCCCGTCAGCGGCACCAGCTTCACGTTGCCCGCGGCGATGATCAGCGTCTGCAGGCCCAGGCTGACCGTCAGCCCCACCGCAAGCATTGCGCTGAAGTCGTCGCGCGCCAGCATCGCCGTGCGCAGGCCCCGGAAGACGAGGCACATCACCAGCGCCAGCAGGGCAAAGGCACCGATCAGCCCCAGCTCCTCGGCCACCGCGGCGAAGATGAAGTCAGTGGGCAGCGCCGGGATCGGAAGGTGCCCGGCGACGGTCGGCAGCCCCTGGCCGAGCCCCTCCCCGAAGAGGCCGCCGCGACCGAAGGCGTAGAGCGCCTGCACGGTCTGGTAGCCCCGGTTGCTCGGGTCGACGAACGGGTCGATCCAGTTGTCGACCCGGATCCGGACGTGGCCGAACAGGTTGTAGGCGACGAAGGAGCCGGCGATGAAGAGCAGGATCCCCAGCAGGACATAGCTGCGCCGTCCGGTCGCCACGAACAGCATGGTCAGAAAGATCCCCATGAAGAGGAGCGCCGTGCCCAGGTCTCGGCTGACGACGACTACGAGCATGACGATCACGAAGATCGCGATCATCGGCAGCAGGTAGGGCAGCGGCGGGACGCTGAATGGGCCGATGCGCGCGCTGGCCCCCGCCAGCAGGGTCCGCTTCTCGGCCAAATAGCCGGCGATGAAGATGACGAGCACCACCTTGATCGCCTCGCCGGGCTGGAAGCCGATCGGTCCCAGGAAGATCCACAGGCGCGCCCCGTTCACCTCGCGCCCGAACAGGAAGGTGACCACCAGCAGCAGGATCCCGGCCAGGGCCCAGGTGTACTTGTAGTGCCGCAGCACGCCGTCGTCGCGGAAGCGGCCCGCCAGCAGCACCATCGCGCTGATGCCGACCCCGAACCAGAGCAGCTGCGTGGTCGCCATCCCGAACCGGACGCCGAAGACATCGGTGCCGAGCAGCTCCTGGGGCAGGCGATTCAGCATGACGATGCCGATCCCGCCGATCGTCGCCACGCACGGCAGCAGCAGCTCATCCCCGCGGTTGCCGACCAGGCGCAGCGCCAGGTGGGCGCCGAGCATCAGGCCGACGTAGCCGATCGCCACCCCCATCGGCCCGACATCGGGCGTGCCGGTCTGCGCGATATGGGTGACGGCAAAGCCGAGCGGGACCAGGATCACGAGTGGCAGCAGGAGGCGCAGCTCCAGTGGACGCGGGACGGCGTGCATCAGCGCTCCAGGCGCATCCGGACCCGGCCGATCGTCAGCTCGTCGCCGAACGAGAGCGCCACCGGCCGGTCGATGCGATGGCCGTTGACGTACGTCCCATTGGTGCTCCCCTGGTCCTCGATGAACCAGCTCCGGCCGCGGAAGGTCAGCATCGCGTGCGTGCCGCTCACGAAGTCGTCGTCGATGAAGATGGTGCCGTTGACGTCACGGCCGATGGAGTTGATCGGCCCCAGGGCGATCACGCTGCCGAGCGCCGGCTCGTCAGCGGGCGACTCGACCACCGCCAGCTTGCCGATCCCGGACTGGCTCGCCATCTGCGTCACCTCCGCACTGCGCAGGTCGCGCAGCAGGGCCCGCGAGAAGCCGATCAGGATCAGGTACAGGAGAGCGAGGAAGCCGAGCTGCAGGACCAGCAGCAGGATCCTGAGGACCTCACCGGTCATCAGGCGACCTGGAATTCGATCTCGGTGCTGCCGATCTGGATCACGTCGCCCGGCCCCAGCGCAACCTCGCTGACGGGCTGGCCGTTGATCCACGAGCCGTTGCGGCTCCCCAGGTCTGCCAGGCTGTACGCGCCGTGCTGGAGCTTGAGCTGGCAGTGGTGGCGGCTCACCTCCGGATCGTCGACGATGACGTCGTTGTCGCTGGCACGGCCGATGCTGATCAGCGCGCCGCCCAGGTCGAAGCGGACGCGCGGGGCACCGTCGGTGTGGACCAGCAGAAAGGCGCGGGACGCCGAATCGGGAGGGGCCGGCGCGCTGCCGGATCGCGCCAGGACCATCGTCTGGTCCGACGGCTGCGCGGGCATCGGCTCAGGAAGCGGCTCACCCGCCACGTCCACCACGTTCGCCGCCACCCGGACATCCCCACGCGGCACGGCCGGATCGGCAACCAGCGTGACCGTGGGCCGCGCCACCAGCTGGTAGTGCTCGCGGCGAGCGCGCGACGCGGCGCCGTGTGCGAGGTCGTCCTCGAGGGACCCTCGGTACGGCTCGAACGACGCGAAGTCGGCCGGGTGCAGATGCAGGTCGTACCGGTTCGGGACGATGACTCCGGCCGCACCGAATGCCTTGCCGGTGTCCATCGCGCGCTCGATGCGCTTCGTCAGCAATACCGGCTGGATGGTCGCACCAAGGCGTCCGGCCGGCGCCTCGAAGAGCCGCTCGAGAAAAGACTCGAGCCGCGCGATGATGCCCATCGCCCGATCCTAGCACGGGCCGCGGCCGGCTCCGGCGAGCGTGGGGAGCGGGGTACCAACGGCGTGCGCGAAGGTACCAATGCGCCCGTGGGGAGCGGCGGCCCCGGCTCGGTATACTCGAGTCCCAGTACCTTTCACTGAACCGGATGCCGATTTGACGACGATGCTCGACACGCTGACCGAATCCTTCTGCGAGCGCTGCGGAACTCGCTACGAGTTCGGCGCGCCCGAGAAGCTCACCCCAATCCGCAAGACGCGCGGGATGATCTCGGGCCTCAAGAACTACATCATGAGCCAGGACTCCCTGTCCGACTCTGTCAACGACGCCATGCGCTTGCAGGCGGAGAGGCTGGCGGCCCGCCAGCTCGATGCCTTCCACACCTCGTTCAGCTTCTGCATCAACTGCCGCCAGTACACCTGCTCCAACTGCTGGAACGGGCCGGCCGGCCTGTGCCAGAGCTGCGAACCCCTCTCCGACGTCGAGCCGACGGCGCACTGGTCCGGGGACATGCAGGCCGCCACCGCCTGGCCGGCCAGCGACCTGACCGAGCCGCTCCTCCTCACGAGCCTCGAAGTGGCTGAGCCCGAGCTGGTCGTGGTCGAGGCCGAGGTCGAAGCCGAGCCGGAGCCGATCGAGGTCGAGGCCGAGGTCGAGCCCGAGCCGGTCGTGGTCGAGGCCGAGGTCGAGCCTGAGCCGGAGCCGACGCCCATCAAGCCTGTGCGGCCGATCCGCGAGACCTTCGTTCACCTTCCACGCCCCACTCCCCGGCCACGCGACCCCGCATCGGTCGCCGCCGACAGCGAGGCGCTCGCCGCCCGACGCGCACAGCTCGAGGTCCTGGGGCTCGGCGATCCAGGAGAGGGCCCGGTCGGTCCGGAGCGAAAGGTCCTCCCGTACCGATCGAGCGGAGCGGCGACACCGGTCGCCCGCCTTGCCGGCGGCGCGTTCTGGGACGCCTCGGCTCGCGAGGTGGCCAGCGCGATCAGCCAGATCGGTGTCCGTAGCTGCGCGCAGTGCGAGCTGTCGCTCTCGGCAACGGCACGCTTCTGCCGCCGTTGCGGTCACCCCCAGACCCAATCGGCCTAGCCGCCCCCGCCGTCACCCTTGCTGGCGCCATCGCCAGCCGACTTGGGTGCGGAGCCCTTGTCTCCGCCGCCGGCATCGCTCGACGAGGGAACCTTGGCGCCCGCATCTCCCGATTCGCCTGAGCCACCGCGGCCCGAGCCCGCGGCGCTGCCTGAGGATGCCGAGCGCGAATCGGTCTTGTAGAACCCGCCCCCCTTGAAGATGATCCCCGTGGGATGGAAGACGCGTCGGAGCTGGCCGCCGCAGCGCTCACACTCGGTCGGTCCATCCTCGAGCATCGAGTGGACCACCTCGGTGATGAAGCCGCAGCTGCGGCACTGGTAGTCGTAGGTTGGCACGGCTAGCTCAGGCTCAGGCCTGACCACCCATGCGCATGCCGCACTTGGGGCAGTAGAAGGCGTCGGTCCCCGACTCGAAGCCGCAGTGCCTGCAGACCGAGCCGCCGTGCTCAGGACCAGTCGCTGCGCGGGTGGCGGCCGCCACGCCAAGGCTGTGGCCCGTGGCTCGAACCTGCTGATAGAGAGAGCTGAGCAGGCGGCG
>DATCQR010000138.1:0-2943 GCA_036569405.1 Candidatus Limnocylindria bacterium | reverse complement strand
CGCATGGACCCGATCTCGTACGTTGGCCGGATCATCGGTGCGGGGAGCTTCAAGGAGATGTCGTCGGCCAACGCTGCGAACATCTGGGGCCTGATCGCTGGTTACAAGCACCCCGATGGCGGACTCGTATACGTGGGCGGCGTCCTGCTGCTGCTGGGCCTGGGCGCCGCCCTGCTGCCGCTCCTCCGGCGGCAGGACCTGGCGATGATCCTGGCCGTCGGCGCGTTCGTGATCTTCGCCTTCTACTTCCTGCCAACGCGCGTGCACGAGCGCTACCTGTTCCCGGCCATGGCCGTGCTGGCCCCCTTGGCCGCCGCCAACTGGAGCGTCCTGGGGGCGTACGTCCTGATGACCGCCGGCTTTGCCGCGTCAATGCTCTACGCCCTGGTTGACACCACGCCGTTCACCTTCTGGCCGTGGCTTGAGGACCTCGTCATCCTGCCGGTCGCCCGCATCTGGATCTCGCTGACACTGATCGCCACGGCTGCGACGCTGGTTCTGCTCCTGGTTCAGCCTGTGTTCAGGTCAACGCCGATGCGCGAGGGCGAGTAGGGCGATCCCGCGCCGGCGGGACTGTCCGTGACGGCGGGTGCGAGCTCCCTAGCGCGCCTCGCGGCTGACGCTGGTCACGTCGCGCAGCCGCTCGATGCGAGTCAGCACCTTGGAAAGCTGCTGGAGCGAGGTGACCTTGAGCGTCGCGGTGATGGTGGCGGTGCCATCCTCATGAGTGCCGATCGACGCCGCCACGATGTTCACCTTGTCCTCGGCCACCACGGTGGTGATCTCGTTGAGCAGCCCCGGGCGATCGACCGCCAGGATCCGGATGGTGATCGGGTAGGTCGCCAGGTCGACCGCCTCCCAGTCGACGTCGATCAGGCGCTCGATGTCGCGCTCCGACAGGACCGAGCGGCAGTTGGATCGGTGCACGGTGACGCCCTTGCCACGAGTCACGTACCCGGTGATCGGATCGCCCGGGATCGGCGAGCAGCACTTGGCGAAGCGCACCAGCAGGTCGCCGACGCCCTTGACCCGGATGCCGCTGGCGGAGGGAACGCCGGACGGCGGCGCCACCTCCGGCAGGGCGATCGCCGCGTCATCGTGGATCTCGAGCTTGCCGACCACGCTCGCCGGCGAGACCGCCCCGTAGCCGATGGCGGCGTAGAAGTCGTCCAGCTCCTTGTAGTGCGCGTGCGCGGCAAGCTCCAGCAGCTTGTCGGCATCGATGCTGACCAGCGTCTCGTGCGCCAGGCGCCGAAGCTCGCGGTCGAGGATCTCCTTGCCCTGCGCGATGTTCTCGTCGCGCTGCTGGCGCTTGAACCAGGCACGGATCTTCTCGCGAGCCTGGTTGGTGCGGACGATGTTCATCCAGTCGCGCGAAGGTCCGTGCGCGGCCTTGGTGGTGATGATCTCGACGATGTCGCCGTTGTGCAGCCGGTAGTCGAGCGGCACCAATCGGTTGTTGACCTTGGAGCCGATGGTGCGGTGACCGACATCGGTATGGATCCGGTAGGCAAAGTCGAGCGGGGTTGCGCCGGAGGGCAGGTCCTTGACGTCGCCCTTGGGGGTGAAGACGAAGACCTGGTCCTGGAAGATGTCGAGCTTGAGCCCCTCCACGAACTCGGTGGCGTCCACCACCTCGCGCTGCCAGTCGATGAGCTGCCGCACCCAGGCCAGCTTCTCGTCGTAGCGGCGATCGCCGCGCGAGCCCTCCTTGTAGCGCCAGTGGGCCGCGATCCCCGCCTCAGCCACCTCGTGCATGGCGCGCGTCCGGATCTGGACCTCGAGCGGCTTGGCATCGGGCCCGATCACCGCGGTGTGCAGCGACTGGTACAGGTTGGCCTTGGGCATGGCGATGTAGTCGTCGAACTGCCCGGGGATCGGTCGCCAGATGGAATGCACCACGCCCAGGGCGGCATACGTATCCTTGATCTCGTCCACGATCACCCGAACGGCGTGCAGGTCGTAGATCTCGCTGAATTCGGCGCCCTTGCGCTCCATCTTCTTGTAGACGCTGTAAAGGTGCTTGGGGCGTCCGCTGATCTCCGCCTCGATCCCGACCTTGGCCAGCTCCTTGCGCAGGATGCCGATGCTCTTGTTGACGAACGACTCGCGCTCCTTGCGCCGGTCGGCCAGCATCTCGACCATCTTGCGGAAGGTCTCGGGCTCGGCGTGCTTGAACGAGAGGTCCTCGAGCTCCCTCTTCCATTGCCAGATTCCCAGCCGATGGGCCAGCGGCGCGTAGATCTCCATCGTCTGCCGCGCGATGCGCACCTGCTTGTCGGGCGGCAGCGCGCCCAGGGTGCGCATGTTGTGAAGCCGGTCTGCCAGCTTGATGATGACCACCCGCACGTCCTCGGCCATGGCCAGGAACATCTTCCGGATGTTCTCAGCCTGCTGCTCCTCCATGGAGCGCGCCGAGCCGAACCTGCTGAGCTTGGTGACCCCATCGACCAGTCGCGCCACCTCGCGCCCGAATCGCTTCTCGAGGTCAGCGATGGTCGTGTCGGTGTCCTCCGGCACGTCGTGGAGGAGCGCGGCGGCGATGCTCTCGGGATCCATCTGGAGCGCCGCCAACTCGTACGCGACCGCCACCGGATGGGTGATGTACGGCTCGCCCGACGCCCTGAGCTGGCCTTCATGCGCCGTCGTTGCCACCTGGTGGGCACGCTCGATCAGGCCGACATTGATGCTCGGCCGATGTCGTCGCGCCTCCGCGATGACGGACTCGATGGTGGGCGTGCTGGCCGCTGGCTCGGCATTTCGCGAGATGCGCTTCGCCACGGCGGCCGGGGCCGCCCGCAAGCGTGCCAGGTCCATGGTGGCAAGAGGGTAGCACCTCGGTCGGGAGGTGATGGATGGCCCGATGGAGTCGTGGCGTGAGCCGGACCGTCCTCGCTCGGCTCCCGCAACTCGCTTCGGACCGCGCGGCTCACGCCTCTACTT
>DATCQR010000137.1:0-17587 GCA_036569405.1 Candidatus Limnocylindria bacterium | reverse complement strand
GGGTCCGCACGCGACGCGCCTTCAGCTCCGGCGGTCGCAGCGACCAGCGCGCGACCAGCGCCCCGGAGCGGCGCAGCCGGTCGGCGACGGGGCTCCAGCGCGGGCCGAGCGAGCGCTTCAACATGGCGTCGCTGATCTCATCGGAACCCGACAGCATCGCGTGCAGCGGGTCCGGCAGAAGGCTGACCTCCGGCGTCGTCCAGCGTCGCTCCAGGCGCGACTCGAGCCCTGGCGGGAGCATCGCGCCGATGGTCCCGCCAAGCGGGGCGCAGTAGTAGACGGCGATCTCCTCGGCCAGGGCGAGCAGATCGGGGGTCAGCATCGGCGCCGAGACGACCGCCTCGACCGATCGCAGCTCGATCCCCGGCTCGGGCTCCTCAGTCCCGGGGAGCAGGTAGCCGAGCGCCAGCCGGCGGCCATAGGGCACCAGCAGCAGCGAGCCGGCCGCCGCCGTCCCGAGCTCAGGTGGGAGGCGATAGCTGAACGCGCGCTCCGGCCGATCGGCAAGCGCCTCGACGGCGACGCGCACCGTCTCCCCGGCGGCCACCTCGGCCACCTCGCTCAGACCTGGACGCGCCGCGGTGGGTCGCGCCGGGCTTCGGCCTGGATGATCTCCCAGATCTGCTCGACCGCGTCATCGGGGTGATCGGTCTGGTTGACGATGGCGTAGTCGTAGTCGCCGGCCGCGGCCATCTCCGCCTCAGCGTTGCGTCGGCGCTTCGCACGCTCGTCCCCATCCTCCGACCCTCGCCGCGCGAGCCGCTGGTCGAGGTCCTCGATCGACGGCGGCATGATGAAGATCAGGAGCGCATCCGGCACCAGCGTTCGAACCGATCGCGCCCCCTGCGGATCGATGGTCAGGATTGCGTCGCGTCCTGCCGCCAGGATGCCCCGCACCTGGTCGACCGGGGTGCCATACCAGTGGTCGTGGACGACGGCCTGCTCGAGGAGGCCTTTGCGGTCCCTGAGCTGCTGAAACTCGTCGGGGCTCAGGAAGTGGTAGTGAACCTTGTCGAGCTCCCCCTCGCGCTGCTCCCGAGTGGTTGCCGTGACGATCGGGACTACCTGTGGGTGCCGCCGGGACAGCTCGGCTACGATCGTGCTCTTGCCGACCCCGGAAGGCCCGGAAACCACGACCAGGAGCGGGTTGGGAAAGGCGAGGCGCTTGGCGGGCTTGTCGGCCGGACCATTGCCGGTCAACCCTGATCCTCCACCAGGGCCGCGCCGATCCCGACCGGCAGCCGATCGGTCACGATCTCGCTCGCCGCCAGCGAGGCGGACAGGTCCGGCGGCAGCTCGCTCCAGGCGGTGAGCCGCCGCCCGTCGCTCGGACGGTCGAGAGTCAGGCGAGCGGCGTGCAGGAACTGTCGCTGCAGGCCACCCGGCCCCATCCCCCCGCCGTAGCGCGTGTCGCCGGCGATCGGCAGGCCGAGGTAGGCGAGATGGGCCCGCAGCTGGTGGGTCCTCCCGGTGAGCGGGTGCAGCGCCAGGAGCGAATGGCCGTCGGCGCTGCCGAGCGTCTCATACTCAGTCACTGCCTCGCGGCCGCCAGCCACCACCGCCATCCGCTGCCGGTCCCGTGGATCGCGCCCGACCGGGGCCTCGATCCGGCCGCGCGGCGCGGGCGGTGTTCCGCGAACCAGCGCCAGGTACTCCTTCTCGATGGTGCGGGCGCCGAACTGCTGCATCAGGCTCGCCTGCGCCGCATCCGACTTCGCGACGACGATCAGCCCCGAGGTCTGCTTGTCGAGTCGATGCACGATCCCGGGCCGCCCGACGCCGGCGATCGATCCGAGCTCCTCGCCGCGCTCCTCCGCTCGGCCGACGAGCGCATGGACGAGGGTCCCGGTGGAGTGCCCGTGGCTGGGATGCACGACCAGCCCGGCGTCCTTGTCGACGATCAGCATCGACCCGTCCTCGTAGGCGATCCGCAACGGGATCGACTCCCCGCGCAGCGTCGGATCGGGGGGCGCGGACAGTTCGACGCGGATCTGCTCGCCACCGCGCAGCCGATCTGACGCACGCGCCCGCCGGCCGTCGACCAGTGCGCGGCCGTCCGAGATGAGCCGCTGCGCATGCGCCCGGCTGATCTCCGCCACCGCGCTGACCGCCAGGTCGAATCGACCGGTCACGGCTGCCCCGGTCACCACGCGGCCACCGGCCGTGGCCACGTCGCTCATGCGGTCGCCTGGCGTCGGTCGGGGCTGGTCACGAAGAGGTATACGACCAGGATGCCGATGCCGACCACGACGGACGAATCGGCGACGTTGAAGGTCGGCCAGCGCGTGTCGCCGATGCCGACCGAGAGCCAGTCGGTGACGTACCCCTGGCGCAGCCGGTCGAGGAAGTTGCCGAGCGTGCCGCCCAGGACGATGCCGAGCACGACATGCAGCCACGGGGTGCGGTCGCGGAGGCTGCGGTGGAAGTAGGCGACCAAGCCGATCGAGAGGACGGAGACGATCAGGAAGAGGACCGTTCCGCCCTGGAAGAGGCTGAATGCCGCTCCCCGGTTCTGCGCATGCCAGACCTGCACCAGGTCCCCCAGCAGGCGCGCCTTCTCCCCGAGCGCCAGGTTCGCAACCACCAGCGCCTTCGTGACCTGATCGGCGACCAGGATGGCCAGTGCGGTCAGCAGGAGGATGACGGCCCTGGTGAATCCGCCGTTCGTCGGCTCCTCGCTGCTCACCTTGCCGATGGTACGCGATGCGCCGCGTCAGGCGCGGCGCACGCCCAGTCGCAGCCTCCCGTCGGGCATGCCAACCTCCTCGAAGGCCGCCGATACGCCCAGGTCCGTCTCGCCGCCGAGGTCGAGCGTGACGGCCAGGATCTCCTCGGCCAGCCAGTCGCGGTGCGGGACCAGCTGCGCGATGAGAGCGGGCTCGCCGTCGATCGATGCGGCGACGCGATCGCTGACCTCCAGGCCGGCCGTCTTGCGCAGCCCCTGGAGCCGATGCGCGACCTCACGAGCAAGCCCCTCGGCCAGCAGCTCGGGGGTCACCTGCGTATCGAGCGCCACCAGCACGTCACCCGCCTCGGCCACCTCATGGCCGGGTCGGGCACGTGCGGTCAGCTCGAACTCGTCGGAGGCGAGCGAGACTCCTCCCGCCTCCGCTCCTCCGTCGTTCAGCAGCTTCCAGTCACCGGACCTGGCCCCGGCCATGATCCGTGCCACGTCGGCGCCATGGCGCGGGCCGATCACGCGCAGGAGCGGGTACAGGGTCCGCTCCACCAGCTCGGAGGCGTCGGTGAGCACCTCCAGCGACTTGGCGTTCAGCTCTTCGAGGATCTCGGCCTCCAGCTCCACGGCGGTGGTCGGATCGGGGCTCAGCTGCCCGTTGGCCGACGCCGGCAGCTTGACCCGGACCGTGGCAAGTGGCTGCCGTGTCTTCAGCCCCGACGCAGCCCGGGCGGTGCGGCCCAGCGAGACGACCTCGCGCGCCAACGACACCGCGGCGTCGATCTCCGGCTGCGCTCGGCCGAGGATGCGATCGGGGTAGTCGGTGAGATGGACGCTGTCGGAGGCTGTCGGATCGACGGCCGCCACCAGGTTGCCCCAGATCGCATCGGCCAGGTGCGGTACGAACGGGGCCAGCAGTCGTGAGACCGTGGCCAGCACCTCGTGCAGGGTGGCGTACGCCGCGCGCTTGTCGTCGTCAAGCTCGCCCTTCCAGAAGCGCCGGCGGTTTCGCCTGACGTACCAGTTGGAGAGGTCCTCGACGAAGCCCTCGATCCCTCGCGCGGCTCGCGCGGCGTCGTATGCGTCAAGCGCGCGGCGGACGTCGCCCACCACCGCATCCAGGCGGGAAAGGATCCATCGGTCCAGCAGCGTGCGTGCCGACTCCATCCCATCGTCACTCTCGCCGGGCGTCCAGCCATCGAGCCGGGCGTAGGTGACGAGGAATCCGTAGGTGTTCCAGAGGGGAAGGAAGAACCGACGCACGACCTCGTGGCCGGGGCCGTACCCGAAGTTCAGGTTCACGGCCGGGTTGGCGGCCGAGTACATCCAGCGCATCACGTCGGCGCCGATCTGCTCCGCCGCCTCGTCGAAGGGGATGGCATTCCCCTTGCTCTTGTGCATCTCCTCGCCATGCTCGTCGAGGACCGTGGCGTAGCCGAAGATCGTCCGGGTCATCGGCCCATCCGCCAGCACGGTCGACATCGTCAGCAGGGCATAGAACCAGTTGCGGAACTGGCCGGGAAAGCCCTCGACGACGAAGTCGGCGGGGAACCACTCCGCCCAGTAGTCGCGATCGGTGTTCCATCGCAGCGTGCTGAAGCTCACGATCCCGGCGTCCAGCCACGGGTTGCCGACGTCGCCGATCCGTCGCGAGCGCCCGCCGCACGACCGGCAGTCGATCTCGACCTGGTCGATGAACGGCTTGTGAGGCGAATGCCCGTCGAACGCCTCCCAGCCGGCCACCGCCCGCTGTTTGAGCTCGTCGCGCGACCCGATCACCTCCCAGGCGGCGCAGTCGACGCATTCCCAGATCGGAAGCGCCAGCCCGTAGTAGCGCTTCTTGCTGATCATCCAGTCGCTCATGTTTCGCAGCCAGTCCAGCTCGCGCTCCTCCAGGCCGATCCCGGATGGAAGCCAGGTGATCTGACGCGTCGCGGCGCCGATCGGCTGGCGGAGCGGGTCCATGGCGATGAACCATTCGTCGACGAGCCGGAAGACGAGCTGCGTCCCGCAGCGCCAGCAGACCGGGTAGTGGTGCAGGTAGCGCTCGCGACTCACCAGCAGGCCCTTGCGCTCGAGGTCGGCCGCCACGTCGGTGGCGACATCGGTGGCCTGATCCTCGGTGGCGCCAGCAAAGCGTCCCGTCTGCCAGCCGTAGCCGTCGCGGAAGATGCCGAACTCGTCGATCGGGTCGAGCACCGCCAGCCCGTCACGCTTGGCCAGGTGGAAGTCCTCCTGCCCGCAGCCCGGGGCGATGTGGACGATGCCGGTCCCCTCCTCGTCCGACACCTCCGTCCATTCGATCACCCGATGCTCGACCCCCGACTGGACCGGCAGCTCGTCGAACGGCCCAGAATACGCAAGGCCGACCAGCTCGCGACCGGTCACCTGTCGGACGACCGTGCCATCCGACATGACCCGGGGCTGCGAGCCGTGCGAGATCCACGAGCGCCGCCCGTCGGCGTCCTCGACCAGCACGTAGGTGAGGTCCGGATGGACCGCGGCGGCCACGTTGCTCGACAGCGTCCACGGGGTCGTGGTCCACACCAGCAGGTCCTCGCCCTCGTGGCCGGGGCTGGTGATCGGCAGCCGTACGGTCAGCGACAGGTGCCGGATCTCCCGGTAGCCCTCGGTCGCGATCTCCATGTTCGAGAGCCCGGTCCCGCAGCGCGGGCACCACGGCATCACGTCGTGGCCCTTGTAGATCAGGCCGCGGGAGTGGCACTCCTTCAGGAAGGCCCAGATCGTGTAGTTGTTCTCGTCGCTGTTGGTGAAGTAGCTGTGCTCCCAGTCCATCCACATGCCGAGCCGCTTGCTCTGCTCGGTCTGGAGGGCGGCCATGGTGTCGACCCGTGCCTTGCACAGCTCCACGAAGCGGTCGATCCCGAACTCCTCGATCTGCCGCTTGTTGTTGAAGCCGAGCTGCCTCTCGATGTCGATCTCGATCCACAGGCCCTGGCAGTCGAACCCGTTCTGGTAGCGCTGCCGCTCGCCGAGCATGGTGTGGTAGCGCTGGTAGAGGTCCTTGTAGGTGCGCCCCCAGGCATGGTGCACGCCCATCGGGCCGTTGGCCGTGATCGGGCCGTCCAGGAAGCTCCAGCGCCGCTCCGATTGGGCGTTGCGAGCCAGGTAGCGCTCCATCGTCCGGCGCTCGCGCCAGACCTCGATCTGCTCGCGCTCGACGCCTGGAACGTCCAGCTTGCCCGATACCGGTTTGAACACGATCGCTCCATTCAACAGGAAACCCGTCCCGGATCCCGGGACGGGAAGGCAGCTTCCCGCGGTACCACCCGCGCTTGACCGATGTCGCCGATCGACCTCGATCCTCTTCGTCGCGCCTCGCTATCGGGGGCTGGCCCGGGAGGCATTAGCACGGCACCTGCCGCTTGGCGCCTCCGGCTCGGGAGGGATCGGCCGTCGTCTCGAAGCCGCCCGCTCACACCGTCCGGGCTCGCTGCTGGCTCCACCGTCGACGCGGACGCTGGCTCCGTCATCGCCGTGTTCGATTGCGCGGATCGTCGCAGTGCGGCGCCCGCCTTGTCAACGCGCTAGGCCAGGATCGTCCGCGTCAGCATGGCCAGCGCCGCCACGCTGCTGACCATCACCAGTCCGCCGATGCGCGGGTACCACGTCCTTGCGATCAGCCCGCCCAGCGCGCCGAGCGGCCCGACCAGCACCAGCGCCGTCGACAGGATTCGTGCCTCGTCGACGGGCAACGCCGGCCGGCCGGTCACGGTAACGGCAATCCAGGCGATGCCGGCGCCGATCAGCGGGAGCGCGATCGGGAGGGCCGACACCACGCTGACAGGTCCGGGCACCGCCACCCAGCTGGGACGTTGCCATTGGCCGCGTCGTCGCAGGCGGGCGACCCTTCGCTCCGCAGCCGGCGCCTCGGCAGCCGGTGGCGCCTCGCGCGGGCCAGGTGCCGGCACCGCCTCCGGCACGAGCGGTGCCTCGGGCACGAACGCCGCCGCGGCGCCCGCTCGTTCCGCTTCGGCGGCGGCCAGGGCCGCGGCGCGCTCCGCGGCAAGCCGCTGCTCGATGAGCGTCCGCTCGATCCCGGTCAGGACCCGCGGCGCGGCGGGCGCCGACGGCCTGGGCGCGACCTCGACGGGCGAAGGGGCGGCGCGTCGCGAGGCAACCTCGTCGAGGCGCTCCTGCAGGTGAACGGCGTGGGTCATCGCTTCCAGCAGCTCGCTCTCCACCGCGGCGGCGATCGCGAGGCGCCCACGGTCCGTCGGCGCCACGATCAGAGGGGGGCGCTTCGAGAGGCGGATCAGCTCGAGCGGCTCGCCCCGCAGCAGCGCCGGCCCAACAGCCCACCCCAGGGCCCCGAAACGGGGACGGAGCGCGGCAGCGTTCTCGCCGCTGATCCCAACCCGGGTCACCTTCCCCTGCACCAGCCGGTAGGGACGCTCGCCGCCGAGCCATTGCAGGCGGAGGACCCCCGGCTCGACGAGCAGGCGATAGGAGGAGACGAGTGCCGTCAGGTAGGCGGCGACGACAATGGCCAGCACCCCGACCGCGACAAGCGAGATGCCCCCTGGGCCGCCGAGCAGCAGCCCGCCGGCCACGGCTGCCGCCGCGACCAGCAGGAACAGCACCGGCGCCGCGAAGAGCCGCGCCCGGTCGCGGGCAAGTCGCACGGATGTGATCTGGGTCGTCAGCTCGGACATCGGTCAGACCTTTTCGGTAACGCGATACTCCAGGTAGCGCCCCGTCAGCAGGCGAGTCTGCGCGTCGAGTGCGGGCAGGTTGGTGAAGAAGATACCGACGAAGGGAAGCCCGAGCCACCCGACGTACACGAGCATCCTGCGCAGCCGCCCCCACGCGGCGGGGAAGGGCGGGACGATCCGGTGCTCGATCCAGATCAGCTCTCCCAGCGCCAGGAGGGCGACCGACAGCATGCTCGAGGCGTAGATCGGCAGGTTCTGCCCAAGGGTCGTGCGGGCGAACGCCGGGTTGACGATGAGCGGCACGGTCGCGCCGAAGGCCACCACGAAAGGCGCGACGGCCCAGTTGATGTGCTCGGCGAACAGGTTGAGGACGCGCCATGCCCGCGACGAGAGCGGGATCTCGGGGTGCGCGATCGCGTTCTGCACCACGTACGGAAGGTCGGTGACGCCCCAGGCCCAGCGGCGGGCCTGCAGGTACTGGGTGGCCAGCGAGCGCCAATAGGTCTTGGCGCGCACCGCGTCCCCGTAGATCGGGATGAAGAGCGGGACCGCCCGGAAGCGATCGCCGTAGGTGAAATAGCTCTTCCAGTAGAAGCGGCTGTCCTCGGGGATCGCATCGGTGGCCCAGTACCCGACCTCGTGCACCAGGTGCAGGGTCGTCGAATAGCTGCCGAAGCTCTGCAGCTTCTCGGGAAGGACGCTCCGCCACATCTGGAGCTGGGTCAGCACCGCGGCGAAAAGGCGCGTCAGCAGCGGAGCCTGCCAGACGTTGTTGTGGAAGTAGGGAACCGGCTGGTAGAGCTGGGTGTCGCGATTCGGATCGCTGACGTGCATCCAGGTCAGGTAGTTGAAGTACTCCGGGTGGACGCGGTAGTCGGCGTCGAGATCGGTGACCAGCAGCAGGCTCGGGTCCATCCCCCGCTCGCGAACCAGGAGCCGATACAGCCAGCGACCGCCGAACGCCATGGCGCTGCTCTTGCCGACCACGATCCCCGGCTCAAGCGGGTCGAGGATGTGGATGAAGTCGGCGAAGGCGGCCCCGAACTCGCCGCGCAGGGCCTCGACGTTGGCGATCCCGGTTGCGTCGGTCTCGCGCGTGATGATCGCGCAGATCTTTCGATCGGTCGCCCAGTCGGCCTCGGCCAGGGCGCGGACCGTATGGCGCAGGGTCTCCAGCGACTCTGTGTAGGTCGGGATCAGGGCCAGGTGCGTGAACGACCGCCACTCCGGGATGTCGGGATCGTCCAGGGACTCGAGGCGCGCGTTCCAGTCGGTCGCGAGCACGTCGCGGATGCGGCGGTGGGCCACGATGACCGACCCGGCGAACCAGATGGCGCGGCAGAGCCAGTAGAAGTCGAAGCTGAGCACGAAATATGCCACGAGCCACGGGTAGCTGAAGCTGAGCCAGATCGGCCCGATGATCACCGCCCAGCTGACCGTTCCGGGGACCATCTCGAGCAGGCGCTGCAGCCAGAGATAGCGCTCCTGTGTTCGCGCCTCGGACATGGCCCCCTCGTCTGGGTCGCCGTCGCCGTCGCGGACGGCGACGGGCGAAGCGGTCGCTAGTAGACCGGCGTGAGCCAGTCGCGATAGGCGTCCGAGCGGCCACGGACCGCGTCGAAGTAGATCTGGTGCAGCCGATGCGTGATGGGGCCCACCTTGCCTGTGCCGATCGGCCGCCGGTCAACCTCGACCACCGGCGCCAGCTGGGCGCCCGTCCCGCACAGGAAGACCTCGTCGGCCATGTACAGCTCGGTGCGGTCGATGCTGCGTTCCTTGACCGGGATCCCCAGGTCGCCGGCCATCGTCATCAGGTGCTCGCGGGTGATCCCCTCCAGGATGTTGTCGCTGCCGGGGGGCGTGATCAGCGTTCCGTCCCGCACGATGAACAGGTTCTCCGCACTCCCCTCGCTGACGTGCCCCTCCTGCGTCAGCATCAGCGCCTCGTCATAGCCGTTCATCTGCGCCTCGCTCTTCGCGAAGGCGCCGTTCACGTAGGAGCCGGTGATCTTGCTGCGCGCCGGGATGGCGTTGTCATCGGTCCTGCGCCAGGTGCTGACCTGGGCCCGGATCCCCGCCTCGGTGTCGATGTACTTGCCGAACGGGATCGCGAAGATGGTGAGGTCCGACTCGAGGTTGTGGAGGCGGACGCCGATGACCTCGCTCGACTTGTAGCAGATCGGGCGGATGTAGGCATCCTCGCGGAACCCATCTCGCCGAAGGAGCTCGACGGTGATCCCGACCAGCTCCTCTGGGGTATGTCGCAGCTCCAGCTGAAGGAGTCTGACGGACCGATGAATCCGCTCGAAGTGCGCCAGCAGGTCCAGCCCATAGAGCTGTTCCTGCTCCTCGTTCCAGTAGCAGCGGACCCCCTCGAAGACCGCTGTGCCGTAGTTGAACGCATGCGTCATCACGCTGATCTTGGCTTCGGCCAGGGGCACGAAGTCCCCGTGGAAGTAGGCCCACAGACCGGCCGTGCGGTCCGCCTCGGCGGTGGCCGTGGCGGTTTCCTGCTTCAGCAACGTGACCTCCTCAGTCAGCCGGGCCGCGCCCCGATGGGCGCCGACCTACCGGCGCCGGCAGTATACGGCGACCCGTGCCCGGGTTGGCTCGGCGTGGATGGCCCACCTCAGTGTGCAGCGGCGGCTCCGGCCGGCAGGAGAAGGGCGGCAGCCACGTACAGGAGGTAGATCGGGCCTCCGAGCAGCAGCGACCATGCACTCAGCCGGCCGCGCCGCAGCATCACGCCAAAGATCAGGACCGTGGAGACGAATGCAGCTCCGGCCGACGCGAATGCCAGCGCGCTGCTCGCCTTGAAGGTCCACTCCGTGAACAGGATGCCGAGCACGGTCGGCAGGCAGCTCTGGAAGACCATGGCGCCGCTGATGTTGCCCATCGCCAGCGTGTCCTTGCCGGATCGGACCCAGATCACGCTGTTGAACTTCTCGGGCAGCTCCGTCGCGATCGGCGCGATCACGAGTGCCAGGATCCTGGGGTCCAGCCCGATGGCGCTCGAGAGGTGCTCCACCGCGCCGACGAAGACCTGTGCACCCAGGACGATCAACGCCAACGCCGCAACCACCTGGGTCACGATGATGCGTATGCGCGGGACAGGCCCGTCATGCTCGTGGCCGTCATCCTCGCCGGGCAGCGCGTCGAAGTCGACCATGCGCCCCGGCATCCTTTCCGCCAGGCGGCTCAGGTGGAGCTTGTTCAGATCGGAGCCATCCCCCTCCTCGGCGGGGTCGGTGAAATGGGCGCGGACGTAGACGGCGTACAGGACAACCAGGCCGATCGCGACAGCCCAGCGCCCGACGCGGAGGTCAGCCGGCAGGAAGGCGCTGGCGATCGCGATCGTATAGGCCACCAGGAAGAAGATCACGTCGCGCCCGAGGACCCGCACGTTGACCGACATGTCGGTCTCCCGCCGCCCCCGGCGCGTGTAGATGACGATCGCCAGCCCGGTGACGAACATGGCGAGCGTTGAGAGCATGAACGGCGCGCCCAGGATCGCCCCGACCCCGATCTCGGATGAGTTCGGCGAGCCCCCGCCGAAGATCGCCGGTCCGACGATCGCGATCACCGGGATGAGGGTCTCGGGCATGGCCGTGGCGACGGCAGCCAGCACGCTGCCGACCGCCCCCTCGGCGAGGTTCAGCCGGTGCCCGAACCACTCGATGCCGTTGGTGAACAGCTCGGCGCCGAGCAGGATGACCGCCAGCGCGACGACGAGGAGGACGACGTCCATCGGCGTTCAGCCTCCGTTAGCCGTGGACTGTCAGGGGCGAAGGTGCTGGGGTGCCACCGGCAGCAGCGCGACGTGCCTGGCGCGCTTGAGCGCCACCGTCAGCATGCGCTGGTGGCGCGCGCAGGTGCCGGTCTTGCGGCGTGGCTCGATCTTGGCGCGCTCCGACAGGTATCGGCGCAGGCGGTTGACCTCCTTGTAGTCGATCGCCTCGGCCTTGTCGACGCAGAAGTTGCAGACCTTGCGCCGGCGTCGATCGCGGTAGTAGTCCGCCGTCTCGCGGCGGGAACGTGGGCTTGCCATTCTCTAGGTTGCTTCCTCTCGCATCGTGTCAGCTAGAACGGGATGTCGTCGACGTCGATGGCCTCGACCTCGGCAGCGGCAGGCTGGGCCCCCGCGCCGCGCGGCCTGACCGCGGGTGGAGCATCGGAAGCGCCCTCGTTGAAGCCACCGCCGCTGAAGCCGCCGCCCTCGCCGGGCTCGCGTCGCTCGAGCGACTGCACGCGGGCGAAGCGGATCTCGAGCGAGGTTCGCTTCTGGCCATCCTTGCCCTCCCACTCACGGGCGCGCAGCTGGCCCTCGGCAAAGACCTTGTGCCCCTTGCGCAGCCGCTCGGCGGCGCGCTCGGCGGCCTGCTCCCACAGCTCGACGCGGAACCACTGGGTCTCTTCCTGCCATTCGCCGTCCGGGCCCTTCGACCGGTCGTTCACGGCGACGCGCAGCTCGGCGACCGCCTTCCCGCCGGGGGTGTAGCGGAGCTCAGGGTCGGCGCCCAGGTTGCCGATGATCATCATCTTGTTCAGGGTCATGGTGTTCCTCTCCTCCGACCGCCGGCGCTACGCCTTGGCGGCCACCTCAGCCTCGTCGGCGACCTCGTCTGGGGGCTCATCGGTCAGGAGGTCGCCTGCCTCGTCGAGCTTCGCGGGAATCGCCTCAGCCGGCTCGAGGAGCTCGTCATCGGCCCGCCCCAGTGCCTTCTCTTCGAGCACGGTGACCAGGTGGCGCAGGATCTCCTCGGTGATCAGGATCCCGCGCTCGATGCCGCGCACCTCGGCGGGGGCGATGTCGAAATGGATCAGGAAGTAGCTCGCCTCGCGGAAGTGCTTGATGTCGTAGGCAAGGCGGCGCTTGCCCCACGGCGAGACCTTGGTGAGCGCCCCGCCAGCGTTGACGATGGCACGGGTCACCTTCTCGACCGCCGCCTGGAGCTTGTCGTCCTCCAGGTCCGGCCGAAACAGGAGCATCAGTTCGTAACGGCGCATCGGCCGATCTCCTCCTCTCTCTGGGCTTGCGACACGCTCGGCTTGCGCCATGAGGAGTGCGGCAGAAAGGAGCCCATCTTGCGGAACGACCTCCATCGCTGGAGGCCATCGGCAGTATACGGTTCAAGGCCCCCCGTCGCAACGCGCGTGGAGGGCACCCTATACTGTGCGACCGATTTGCTCCGCCCTCGACGAGGAACCCCGTGCCGGCCAACCCGCTCCTGATCTGCGCCCCCAGCCCGGAGCTGCGCGCCCGCCTCGAACAGCTGCGAGAGGCTGGCTATGCGACGACGAGCGTGGAGACCGCGGCGGATTCCGTCAACGCGCTGAGCGCGGCGCCATTTGACCTGATCATCGCCGAGGGCCTTGCCGTCTCGGGCGCGATCGGCCGAATCCGCGGAGCGACCACGAGGCAGGTTCCCCTGATCGTCGTCTCTCCGGCCGGAGACGTGGAGGCCCGCATCGCCTTCCTCGAGGCCGGAGCGGATGACGTGATCTCGGCGAGCTTCGCGCTGGAGGAGCTCCAGGCTCGCGTCGAGGCGCTGCTGATCCGCACCGGCAAGGCACGACCCGAGGGAGCGGCCGGTCGCGGGGCGGGCCGGATCGTGACCTTCTTCGCCCCCAAGGGCGGCGTCGGCACGACCACGCTGGCGGTCAACTCCGCCGTCCTGCTGGCGGGCGGTCCCGATGCAATGCAGGGACAGGCCGCTCGGGTCCTGCTCATCGACCTTGACCTCCAGTTCGGCCAGGTCGCCACCCACCTGAATCTCTCACCGCGCTACGACATTGCCGACCTGTGCAGCGATGACCAGGCACTGACCGATCCCGCACTCGCCGCGACCTACCTGACCATGCACACCTCGGGCGTGAGCGTCCTGGCCGGCCCGTCGAACCCCGAGGCCGACTTCCGGGTTACCGTCGACCAGCTCGAGAAGGCGCTCCGCGTCCTGCGCCCGTCGTTCGACCACGTGCTGGTGGACTGTGGGTCCCGCCTCGACCCGCGCACGCTGTGGATGCTCGAGCAGGCCGACACCCACGTCTTCGTCATCTTCCCCGAGATCGCCGCGCTGCGGGCCACGACCCTGATGCTCGGCTTCCTGGCGGAGACGGCGACGCTGCGTGCCACCACACATCTGGTGGTCAACCACATCTTCCCCAAGGAGCTGCTGAAGACGCGTGACGTGGAGAACCTGCTGCGCGCCAAGCCGGTGGCCGAGATCCCTTACTCCGAGGTGGACATGATCCGTGCGGTGAACGAGGGCGTGCCGGTGGTCTTCAGCCGCCCGAGCTCTCCCGCCTCGCGCGCGATCCAGCTCCTGACGGTGGCTATCGTCGGGGCCGAATGGCGTCAGCGTCCGAGCCCGACCAAGAAGGGTCCAGCGGCACGCCGCGGGGGGCTGCGCCTCGGCCGACGCTGACGCAGGCTGGTGCCGGAGGAGGGATTCGAACCCCCACGCCCTTGCGGGCGGCCGGGTTTAAGCCGGCCGCGTCTGCCATTCCGCCACTCCGGCTTCGGACGAGGTAGGGGCTCAGCCTAGCCGATCCGCAGGCACGAACAGCTCGGCGATCTGGATCGCGTTGAGCGCAGCGCCCTTGCGCAGGTTGTCGGTCACGCTGAACCACTCCAGCGCGTGGTCGTCGGCCGGGTCCTGGCGAATGCGCCCGACGAAGCACGGGTCACGACCCGCCGCCTCCAGCGGCGTCGGGTAGATGCCGGCTGCCGTCTCATCCAGGACCTCCACGCCGGGTGCCTCGCGCAGGATCGCGCGGGCCTCATCGGCGGAGATGGCGCCGTCGAACTCAGCGTGGACGGACACGGCGTGGCCGACCACGGTCGGCACCCGAACGCAGGTGGCGGTGACGCGGAGGTCGGGCAGGCCGAGCACCTTGCGCGTCTCCTCCCCCACCTTGACCTCCTCACCGGTGTAGCCGTCCGCTCGCACCGACCCGATCTGCGGGATGACGTTCATGGCCAGGGGATGCGCGAAGGCGCTCCCGCGAGAGATCGCCTCGCGCCCGAGGCCGATGCCGACGATCTCCGGCTGCTGCGCCGCGACCGCGATCTGCTTGACAAGCTCATCTGCGCCGGCCTGACCCGCTCCCGATGCGGCCTGGTACGACGACAGGATCACGCGCCGGACCCCGGCCCAGCGATGGAGCGCGGCGAGCGGCAGGACCAGCGTGAGCATCGTGCAGTTTGGGCTGGCGATGATCCCCTTCGGCCGATCCTGCGCAGCCTCGGGGTTGATCTCGGGCACGACCAGCGGCACCTCCGGATCCATCCGCCAAGAAGCCGAGTTGTCGATGACGACGGCCCCGCGGCCCGCTGCGACGGGCGCCCATTCGAGTGATGCGTCGTCAGGCGTGTCGAACAGCGCCACGTCAACGCCATCGAAGGATTCCGGGCTGATCGCAACCACGGTAAGGGAGCGACCCCGATGCGTGAGCAGCCGCCCGGTCGAACGCGCCGTGGCGATCGGCACCAGCTCGGTGATGCCCAGGTCGCGCTCCTCGAGGATGCGCATGATCTCGCCGCCCACGACCCCGGTGGCACCCACCACCGCCACCTTCATGAGCCGGCCTCGGAGGGTGATGGCGCGAGCGTGGTGGGCTCCTCACGATAGATCGCGGGGTCGGCCAGACGAAATCGGTCGTGGACGACCTGCACGGCACGCTCGATCTCGGCGGCGCGCACGACGCACGAGATGCGGATCGGCGAGGTGGAGATGATCTCGATGTTGATGCCGGCGTCGGCAAGGGCATCGAACATGTCGGCGGCGACGCCGGGATGGGTCTTCATGCCCGCGCCGACCAGGGAGATCCGGGCGATGTCGCTGTCGGTCACGACCTCCGACGCCCCGACGTCGATGCGCACCTGCTCGAGCGCGGGCCCAGCGCGCCGCAGGTCCTCCTTGGGGAGCGTGAAGGAGATGTCGGTGTGGCCGGCGGCTGACACGTTCTGAACGATCATGTCGATGTTGACGCCGGCATCCGCGAGCGGGCGGAACACGCGAGCCGCGATCCCCGGCCGATCCGGGACGCCGAGGATCGTGACCTTGGCCTCCGAGGTCTCATGCGCGATCCCCGCGATGATCGCCTGCTCCATCCGTTCACCCTCCGCTGTGACCCACGTTCCGTCATTCCCGGTCAGGGAGGATCGGACGTGGATCGGAGTCCCGTGATTCCGCGCGGTCTCGACGCATCGTGACATCAGCACGCGCGCCCCGCTGGTGGCGAGCTCGAGCATCTCCTCGTAGGAGACCGCGGCGAGCTTGCGAGCACCGGGGACCACCCGGGGGTCGGCCGTGAAGACGCCGTCGACATCGGTGTAGATCTCGCAGACGTCCGCGCCCAGGGCGGCAGCCAGGGCGACTGCAGTCATGTCGGAGCCGCCACGCCCCAGCGTGGTCACGTCGTCGGTGGTCGACACCCCCTGGAAGCCTGCGACGATGGCGATGGTGCCGCCTTCCAGCGCCTGAGCCACGCGGCTCGCCTGCACCTCCACGATTCGTGCCCGGCCGTGGGTCGCATCGGTGATGATGCCGGCCTGCGCCCCGGTGAACGAAACCGCGTCGCGGCCCAGGTCGATGATGGCCATCGAGACGAGTGCCATCGAGATGCGCTCGCCGGCGGTGAGGAGCATGTCCAGCTCCCGCTCGTGCGGATCCGCTGACACCTCGGCGGCTAGGCCCATCAGGTCGTCGGTCGCGTCTCCCATGGCAGAGACGACCACGCAGATGCGATCGCCGGTTGCCGCGGACGCCACGATGCGCTCAGCAACCCGCCGGATCCGCACCGGATCGCCGATCGACGTGCCGCCGTACTTCTGGACGATGGTCGCCATGTGCGGAGGGTACGACGTTGGCCAAATCGCAAGGTGGCCTGCAAGGTCAGATCGCTATACCTCACGCCATGATCTGGCTGAGGCTCCATTGCTCGACCTTCTGGGTCGACGTGCGCCTGCGCGAAATCAACGGTCGGTGGATCGCCTCAGCCGACACCCCCGGCGGGCCGAGCCTCGGATTGGGGAAGGGAGCGATCGAAGCGGTCGAGCATGCCCTGGAGCCGTTCGGGGCGATCGTGGACGAGCTGCTGGCCAGCCTGCCGAAAGCGGTGCTCAGCTAACGATCTCGGGGGATGGAGACGACGACGGGACTCGAACCCGTGTAAACGGTCTTGCAGTCCGGGATATAGCGTCTGCGGGCGTCCGCCGGAGACTCCAGCGTGCTCAGAGTAGCCGATCCTGAGGCGCCGATCGCCGTGGCTGTTCGCCCCTGTTGCTACTTCGCGATGCTACCGAGAAGCATGGAACCGATCTGCGGCCGCAGATCGCGCACTGTCTGTCTGCGAAGCCACTCCGCCTTAGACTCTGGCCAATGACCGATGTACTTGGGCCAGAGCTTGAGAAGCTTCTGGCGGGACTCGACCTCGACCGGTGGAATAGCGCCGTTAGCGAATACCTCGACCGCACAGACCACCCAAACGAGCTGTTCAACCTTTTGAGCGGCGGCTGGCTCAGGGGTGTCGTGGTGCCGGCCCGACGTACAAACCTTCTGCAACACACTGTTGGCCTAGTTGAGGAGTGGGATGCCGCTCACTACCCCAAGCGGCGGCACAAGGGAACGCCGTACTACTTTCTCGGCATGGGCTACATCCTGCTCGGCGATATTGACAGCGAGCTTGGCGATCAGGGTCCCCGTTCGACCCTGGCGACATGGGCGCCGCCGAGTCATCCGAGCCAACCCGGCGGCGGGCGGAGGCGGAACGCCTTGATGCAGTCCCCGTTCGAACCTACGTTGCGCGTATGAGCGACATGCGCCAGCCGCGCGCCTTTTACGAGGCCGACAGCTTGAGCACCGAGATCTTCGACGCCCTGGCGGCGAGCATCATCCCGGGCAGCTCCGTCGAGGGCGACATCGACTTCTACCGCCGACTGGCCGGGAAGACAGGCGGACCGATCCTTGACGTAGGGTGCGGCACCGGTCGAGTGGCCATGGCCCTCGCGGCGGACGGTCACGAGGTCGTGGGCATCGACCTCTCTGCGCCGATGCTGCGTCTTGCAGAACAACGGCGAGAGGCGTTGCCCGCCGCTGTAGCGGCCCGCCTCTCGTTCCATCAAGCGGACATGGCGACGCTCGACCTTGGGCGCGCGTTCGCGCTCGTTGTGACGCCTTCTCGGGTCTTCCAGTTCATGCTCACGACCGACGCCCAACGGCAGGCTCTGGAG
>DATCQR010000136.1:0-4524 GCA_036569405.1 Candidatus Limnocylindria bacterium | reverse complement strand
GCGGAGAACCGCCCCGCCGGCGTCCAGGAGGACCGCGCCGTGCATCTGCCCGGTTAGGCCCACCGCCTCGACATCGGCGCCTGACGCGCTCGCGGCCGCCAGCGCCTGGCTGATCGCCGATCCGGCTGCTGACCACCAGTCGGCGGGATCCTGCTCGCTCCACCCGGGCTGCGGCATCGAGACGCGAAGGTCGGCGCTGCCGATCCCGCGCACTGCCCCGTCCGGTTCGATCAGGATGGCCTTCGTCGCCGTCGTCGAGACGTCGATCCCCAGGACGAGGCCCATCGGCTCAGTCCCTGTCGCCGCGGTCGATTGCCGAATCCACCTCCCAGATCGCACGGTTCACCAGGTTCTCGAGCTGCTCCTGGCGGCCGGAGCGTGGGCTCGGGTCGATCTCGCCAGTCGCGACCCGCCCCGCCAGCAGCTCGAGCAGCGTGTCCTTGGTGAGGATCGACTTGCCCAGGTCCCCGGCCCAGCCGGCATAGCGCTGCTCGCGCAGTCGCTCGATCTCACCGTGCTCGACCATGGCGGCGGCCGCGAGGAGCGCCCGGGCGAGGGTGTCCATCCCGCCGATGTGCGCGTGGAACAGATCGGTCCGATCGACACTCTGGCGCCGCAGCTTCGCGTCGAAATTGAAGCCGCCGTCGGTCAGCCCGCCGGCACGCAGGATCTCGTACAGGGCCAGCGACAGCTCGTCGACCGAATTCGGGAACTGGTCCGTGTCCCAGCCGTTCTGATAGTCCCCGCGGTTCACGTCCACGCTGCCGAAGACGCCCAGCGCGACGGCCTGCGCCACCTCGTGGTGGAAGCTGTGGCCGGCGAGAGTGGCGTGATTTGCCTCCAGGTTGACGCGGAACTCGCCTTCGAGGTCGTGCCGCGCCAGGAAGCCGTACACCGTTGCGGCGTCGTAGTCGTACTGGTGCTTCGTCGGCTCCTGTGGCTTCGGCTCGAGGAGCAGGGCTCCCTTGAAGCCGATCCGGCGCTTGTGGTCCGCCACCATTTCCAGGAAGCGGGCGAACTGACGCTCCTCGCGCACCAGGTCGGTGTTCAGCAGCGTCTCGTAGCCCTCACGACCGCCCCACAGGGTGTAGTTGGAACCACCCAGCCGATGAGTGGCCTCGAGCATCGTCTTGACCTGGGCGGCCGCGTAGGCAAAGACCTCGGGATCCGGGTTGGTGGCCGCTCCCGCGGCGTAGCGCGGGTGGCTGAACAGGTTCGCAGTCCCCCACAGCAGGCGGACGCCGGTCCGCTGCATGTGGGCCTCCAACTCGTCGACCATCGTCAGGAGGTTCGTCATCGATTCGGCGAAGGTCTTGCCCTCGGGAGCGATGTCGCGATCGTGGAAACAGAAGAAGGGGACTCCGAGCTTGTCGAAGAACTCGAACGCCGCCTCAGCCTTGGCCCGGGCTGCGATCAGCGGGTCGAGGCGAGGGTCGAGCCAGGGGCGGTCGAAGGTCCCCATGCCAAAGACGTCCGAGCCCGGCCAGTTGAAGGAGTGCCAGCAGCAGACCGCGATGCGGAGGTGGTCCTCCATGCGCTTGCCGAGGACGAATCGGTCCGGCTGGTAGACCTTGAAGGAGAGCGGATCGTCCGAGCCGATGCCACCGAACGGGATCCGGCCCTGCACATCGGGGAAGAAGTCCTGGCTCATCTCGAGAATCTCTGGCGGGGAGGTCGAGCGTAGACGACCACCTCAGGACAGGTCAACCTGGCGGCGACCCTGGAGCGACCGGATGAGGGTCACGTCGTCGGCGTATTCCAGGTCGCCGCCGACCGGCAGCCCTCGAGCGATGCGAGACACCATCGGGACATACGGCGCAAGCAGGTCGGCCAGGTACATGGCGGTCGCCTCCCCCTCCAGGTTGGGATTGGTGGCCAGGATCACCTCCTCGATACCGCCGCCCGCCACGCGTGCCACCAGCTCGCGCGCCTTAATCTGGTCCGGACCGATGCCGTCGATGGGGCTGATGGCGCCATGGAGAACGTGATAGCGGCCGCGGTACTCGCCGGTGCGATCGATGGCCAGGACGTCCAGCGGCTCCTCCACCACGCAGATGCGCGTCGCGTCGCGTCGGTCATCGGCGCAGAAGGCGCAGGGGTCGACGCCGCGGTCGGTGATGTTGCAGCAGGTCGAGCAGTAGGCGACCTCTTCCTTCACGGCCACGAGCGCGGAGGCAAGGCCGCGGGCCTCGTCCGCGGGAGCACGGAGCATGTGGTAGGTGAGGCGCTGGGCGGTCTTGCGCCCGACCCCCGGCAGCTTGCTGAACTCCTCGATCAGGCGCGCGACCGGCGCGATCAGGGCGCTCACGCCGGCCGATTCAAGGCAGCCCCGGCAAGCCGGGAAGGCCCATCCCGCCGGCCACCGACGCCATCCGCTCGCGCTCGAGCTCCTTGCTCCGCGCGATCGCATCGTTGACCGCCGCCATGACCAGGTCCTGCAGCATCTCCACCTCGGCCGGGTCGACCGCAGCCGGATCGATCTCGATCAGACGCACCTCCTGCGCGCCGGTGACGACCACACGCACCGCGCCGCCGCCCGCGGTGGCCTCCAGCGTCATCTCTCGCAGCTCGGCCTGTGCCTGCGCCATCTGGGTCTGCATCTGCTGCGCCATCTTGGCGATCTGGCCGATGTTCATGATCTGACCTCGGGGGCGTCCACCAGCTCGCCGCCGGTGATGCGCAGGACCCCCTCCAGCAATGCGAGGCCCTCGCTGTCGCCGGGGCTGGAGACGATCGCCTCGGCCACCGTCAGCGGCTCGAGCTCCACGTTGCTGGCCACGCACTCGATCGCCCAGCTCCCTCCCAGCACGGTGGTCAGCAGCTGCTCGATCGCCGGAGCCCGTGTCGCGGCCTTGGCACGCATGAAGGAGCGCTCCTCGGGGAACGCCAGCGTCACTCGTACGCCGTCGACCGCGATCGGCCGGCACTCGCGCAGGAGCGGCTTGATGGCGGGGGCCGCACGCTCGACGACATCGCCCCACCGCGATCGAAGGCCACTCAGCTCGGTCGGTGGCGCGTCTCCATTGGCAGCGTGCGGCTGGGCCGATGGCGGCGTCTCCACGGGCGGGGTCGGGTCCACCCGAGCCTTGGGCGGAGTTGGCTGGTCCTGCGGCGCCCCGACCGGCGCTGGGGGTGGTGCCGGAGCCGCAATTGATACTGCCACTGGAGCCTGGACGGCGGCAGCCGGGCGTGGCGCCTCGACCGCCAGCAGCTCGAGCGCCAGTCGCGCGCGACCTTCGCGGGCACCGACGGTCGCCGCCTCGGCAAGGGTGCGCAGCATGCTCGCCAGGCGGCGCGCCAGGGGCGGATCAGACGCCGATCGCAGCAGCCGCCGCCGCGCCTCTCCCTCGGCCTGGGCGGCGACCTGGCCCATGTCGCGCCCGACGTCGGCCAGCGCCTCGATCCGGTCGAGAGCGGCCCCCGCATCGCCCGTCAGGTAGGCGTCGATCAGGAGGCCGATCTCGGCCTCGTCGGCCAGTCCCACGGCTTCGCGCACGCTGTCCGCGGTGACGCGATCGCCCGCGTAGGCGAGCACCTGGTCGAGCAGCGACTCAGCATCCCGCATCCCGCCGTCGGCGAGCTGGGCGATCACCTCGAGCGCATCGGGATCGGCCTGGGCGCCGTCCGCCTCGACGATCCGTGTCAGCTTGGCCACGATCAGCGGGACCGATATGCGCCGGAAGTCGAAGCGCTGAGTGCGGCTGATGACCGTGGCAGGCACCTTGTGCGTGTCCGTGGTGGCGAGGATGAAGACGACGTGTGGCGGCGGCTCCTCGACCAGCTTCAGCAGCGCATTGAAGGCGTGTGCGCTGAGCATGTGCACCTCGTCGATGATGTAGACGCGTCGCCGCAGCTCGGCCGGTGCGGTCAGCGCCCGCATCACCAGGTCGCGGGCATCCTCGACCAGGCCGTGGCTGGCGGCATCGATCTCGATCACGTCCATCGCTCGGCCCTCGCGGATCGAGACGCAGGCGGGGCAACGGTCACACGGCTCGCCGTCGGCTCCGCGCTCGGTGCAGTTGATGGCCTTGGCCAGGATGCGTGCCATGGAGGTCTTGCCTGTGCCGCGGGGGCCGACGAAGAGGTAGGCGTGCGCGATCCGGTCGGCGGCCACCGCATTGCGCAGGGTGGTCACGATCGGCTCCTGCCCGATCAGCTCCTCGAAGCGCTGCGAGCGCCATCGGCGATAGATGGCCGATGGCTCAGGAGATGCAGCGGCTGCGGGTTCGACCATGGTCTCCTAACCGTACACCGAACCGCGGTTCGGTCGCGGTCGCCGTGGAACAGACGAAATTGGCCGTGCACCCGGCGTCGATCGATCGCTTCCGCCCACACGTCCATCGACCGGCTCCAGCCAGGTCGTCCCACGGCACCCGAGGGCGATCGCTTACCGCTGCTTCCTTCCGGACCTGACGGGGTTCACGGACTCTCGCTGCGTGGGACCCGACTCTCAACGTCGGTCGATGTTCGTAGGGGACGAAGGCGGATCGGCCTCGGCCGGGGATTCAGTCCCGCTGTAGCGGA
>DATCQR010000135.1:0-2069 GCA_036569405.1 Candidatus Limnocylindria bacterium | reverse complement strand
CTCGACCAGCTGCGCATCTTCGAGGAGGAGGGCGTCGAGCCAGCGCGGGTCGTCATCGGCCATGCCGACTCGTACCCGGTCCTGGACCACTACCTGGCGATCCTTGATCGTGGCGCCAACCTGCAGTTCGACTTCATCGGGCATCGGTTCGGCACCGAGGAGGCTGCAGAGCCGCGCCTGGTCGAGCTGATCGTCGAGCTGCTGGAGCGTGGGTATGGGACGCAGCTGCTGCTCAGCCAGGACGTGGCACACAACAGCCAGCTGCGCGCCAACGGAGGGTTCGGCTACGCCTATCTGCAGCAGCACTTCCTGCCGACGCTCCGAACTGCCGCGGTCGCCGAGGGCGAGATCGCTCAGATGACGATCGACAACCCGCGCCGCATCCTGACGATCGAGTAGTGGCTGCCTCGCGCGACCCTTCTGCGGACCTGCGGCGCGTCGCCTTCCTGCTGGAGGTCGCCAACGAGCCGACCTACCGGGTGCGGGCCTTCCGGAACGCCGCGGCTACAGTCGATGGCATGCCGGCCACGGAGCTCGCCGAGCGGGCCCGCCGAGGGACGCTCCGCGACTTGGCCGGAATCGGTGAGGTGCTGGCGCGAACGATCGCCGAGTCGCTGCGCGGCGAGGAGCCGGTCTACCTCCGACGCCTGGAGGCGACCGGCGGGCAGCCCACCGCCGAGTTGGGAGCGGCATTGCGGGCCGCCCTGCGCGGCGACTGCCACGTTCATTCGGACTGGTCGGACGGCGGCTCGCCGATTCGCGAGATGGCGGAGGCGGCGCGCGACCTGGGCCACGACTACATGGTGCTGACCGACCACTCGCCGCGCCTCACCGTCGCCAATGGGCTCTCTGCTGAGCGGCTCGAGCAGCAGCTGGACGACGTGGCGCGCCTCAACGCGGAGCTGGTGCCATTTCGGATCCTGACCGGGATCGAGGTCGACATCCTGAGCGACGGCTCGCTCGACCAGGATGCCGACTTGCTGGCGCGGCTCGACCTGGTGGTGGGCAGCGTGCATTCCGAGCTGCGAATGGATGAGAAGCCGATGACCAGGCGGCTGGTCACGGCGCTGGCCGATCCACATCTCGACGTGCTCGGCCACATGACCGGTCGGATGATCACCGGCAAGCGGCGACGGCCACCCTCGGATCTCGACGCCGAGATCGTCTTCGCCGCAGCGGTGCAGTTCGACAAGGCGATCGAGGTCAACTCGCGTCCCGAGCGCCTCGACCCACCGAAGCGGATCCTGCGCCTGGCGGTGGAGGCTGGTTGCCGCTTCTCGATCGATTCGGACGCTCATGCACCCGGGCAGCTGGCATGGCTCCCCTTCGGCTGCGATCGAGCCGCGGCCTGCGGCGTGGCAGAGGCCTCGGTCGTCAACGCGATGGACGCGGACGGGCTGCTGGCGTGGACAGCCACGCACGAGGAAGCCGGAGGAGATCGGTCCTAGACTTGACGCCCGCCCTTCAAGAGGAGATCCGCCATGTCAGTCGCGAAGGTCACCGAGCTGAGCTGCACGTCCAATGACTCGTTCGAGGACGCCATCCGCCAGGGCATGGCGCGGGCGAACAAGACGCTGCGCGGAGTCCGCGGCGCCTGGGTCAAGGAGCTGCGTGTGAACACGGGCAGCGAGGGCGCGGTGGAGTTCCAGGCCAACATCCTGGTCACCTTCATCCTCGAGGGATGAGGCGGCCGGAGCCCTACTCGGTGGCGAGCCCGATGCGGTGCTCGCGACGCTTGAAGCGGCCGCGATAGGTCGGGTTCGAGACCCGCGCGTTGACCGTCGCCGCGTCGAGCGGCTTGGCGCTGCGCGGGGCCTGGTAGCGGCCGCGTGCTGCGATGGCTGAGGCCAGCTCCGCTGCTGTCTGCGGTCCAAGCTCCCTGATCACCGCGGTGATCTCGTCATGCAGCGCGACCTTCGGGCCGGACTTCCTGACGCGGGCAACGGCAGCAGTCTTCCTTGGCCGCCCCGGTCCGCGCTTCGCAGGCGCTGCGACGGGTGCCGCCTCGCGCTCGGCATCCAGCCCGGAGGCGAGGGTTGGAGCCATCTCATCGAGGCGCCGGGCGAGCT
>DATCQR010000134.1:0-1653 GCA_036569405.1 Candidatus Limnocylindria bacterium | reverse complement strand
AACGCATCCCGAGATCGGGCTGGGCGGCATTGCTGGTCAAACCGGAGACAGTGCTCGGGTGGCACCGCGCATTGGTGCGACGGAAGTGGGCTGCCTACGGGGGCCGACCGCGCCGTGGGCGCCCGCCGATCTCAGTAGAGTGCCGCCAGCTGATCATGCGGATGGCATGCGAGAATCCGCGCTGGGGCTACTTCCGAATCCGGGGCGAGCTGTTGAAGCTTGGCCATCAGGTCGCTGCGACCACGATCCGCTCGGTGCTGCTCGCCGCCGGGGTTCCGCCTTCCGGCCGACGGTCTCAACTTACCTGGAAGCAATTCCTGAGCGCGCATGCCGAGACGCTGGTTGCGGCCGACTTCTTCAGCGTGGACACGATCTTCTTCAAGCGGCTCTACGTCCTTATCTATGTGCATCTGGCGTCACGTCGAGTCTTGCTGGCGAGCTGTACCTCGGAACCGAATGCCGCCTGGGTCACCCAACAAGCTCGCAATCTCAGCTGGAAGCTCGAGGACGAAGGCATCAAACTCAGCGTCTTGATCCACGATCGGGACAAGAAGTTTGCGCTCCAGGCTGATCGGGTCTTGCAGTCGCAGGGCGCCCGCGTGATCTTGACTCCGCTGATGGCGCCTAAGGCAAATGCGTATGCCGAGCGCTGGATCGGGAACTGCCGTCGAGAATGCCTCGACTGGATGCTAGTCGTCAACCAGCGCCACCTCGAAACGGTCATCGACGAGTATTGCCTGCACTACAACGATGAGCGCCCGCATCGCAGCCGCGACCTACGACCGCCAACGTCGCGCGGCGATGGTATGCGGGTGGCCGGCGGCTGGATCGAGCGGAGCACTCGCCTCGGCGGATTACTCAGCGACTATCACCAGATGCCTGTAGCCGCGTGACGTCATTAACGAACCCGACACTATGGCGCAGGAGGTCGAGCTCTGCTCATGCTTGGAGGCGAGGCGGGGTCGGCAAGTTCTAGGCAAAAACGGCGGAGCACTTCTTCCAGTATGTTGACCCGCGATGTCAGGCCAGGTCGCTATCGTCACCGGGGCCAGCCGCGGAATCGGACGCGGTGTAGCAGTTGGGCTGGGTGAGGCGGGATGGACGGTCTACGTCACTGCCCGCACAGTTCGCGACGGCGAGAGCGATCGCCCTGGTTCGATCACAAGGACTGCTGAACAGGTAACGCGAGTCGGTGGGCGTGGCATCCCGATGCGCTCGGACCACAGCGTGGATTCGGAGACAGAAGCCGTATTTCGTCGCGTCGAAGATGAGCAGGGTAGGCTCGATCTCCTGGTCAACAATGCGACGTCCTACAGCACAGACCTGGGCCCGCGCGAGGACGCCATGTTCTGGGACCTGCCCGTCGAGGAGTGGGACCAGATGCACGCGGTCGGCCTGAGGTCGCATTACATCGCCAGCGCGTGCGCCGCCCGGATGATGGTCCCGCGGCGCAGTGGGCTTATCGTCAACATCTCGTCGATGGGCGCCATCAAGTACTCAGGCAACGTGTCCTACTACGTCGTCAAGGCAGCGGTGGACATGCTCACGCTGAGCACGGCAGAGGAGCTGCGCCCACACAAGGTGGCGGTCGTCTCGTTCTGGCCGAGGTTGACACGGACCGAAGCGCTCATTGCGCACCCCGGTCAGTTCCTG
>DATCQR010000133.1:0-2749 GCA_036569405.1 Candidatus Limnocylindria bacterium | reverse complement strand
CCCGCCGTACAGCGCATCACCCCAGCGCACCAGGTTGGCCGCATTCGAGTCGAGCATGGCCGATGTCCAGAAGGCGCTGCTCCAGGACGCGCCGAGCAGCTCCGGCAGCTTGCCCCGCGCCGGCGGACCGGTGCCCAGCAGCTTCAGCGGGCCGGTGATGCGACGCTCCAGCTCGTCGGCGAACGGGTGGCCGGTGACGCGCTCGACCAGCATCCCGGCGATCAGGTAGTTCGTGTTGGAATAGGCCCAGCTCGTGCCCGGCGCGAAGATTGACGGCCCGAGGAGGGCCAGCACCTCGGCCGGCTGCCAGATGCGTGCCGGTTCAGCATTGAGCCGCTCGCGCATCGGTGCCAGCAGGTCTGCAATCCCGGAGGTGTGGCTGAGCAGCTGGCGCACCGTCACGCCGCGGGCGATCGTCAGCTCCGGCAGGTAGTCATTGACCGCTGCGTCGAGGTTCACGCGGCCCTCATCGACGAGCTGCAGCACGATCGCCGCCGTGAAGGTCTTGGTGACGCTGGCTATTGCGAACGGCGTCGTCCCGCTGAGCGGCGCGCTGGACCCGTCGCGCGGCGGTCCGGAGGCACCGCTCCAGCCGAGCCGCGCATCGGCCGAGACGCCGACCGCCACCGAGGTCAGGCCGAAGGCCTCCCGGGCTCGATCGACCGCGGCCTGAAGCGCGGCCGACTCCGCCTGGGAGACCGGACTGAGTTCGACAGGCTGAGCGGTGCCGCCGCCATCGGCTCCGTGGGGGGAGGGCGAGACGGCTGGTGGCTGCGTGCCCGTGCTTGCAGCCGGCTGCCGGGATGCTGCGGGAGGAGGCAGCTCGCCGGGAGAAAGGGCTCCGGGGGCGAGCGTCAACGACACGGCCACCAGCACGGCAAGCACCGCCGCGGCACCGGTCAGGTGGGCGATCGGTCGTCGCATCGGGCCTCAGCATGGGGCATCCGCGGAAGCCGCGTCGACCCGCCGCGGACCGGTAGCATTCCCATCAATGCTCGAAATGGGGCGCGGCTTCAGCGCCGTCCGCCACCGCAACTTCCGTCTGTACTGGATCGGCCAGATCGTCAGCCTGGCCGGCACCTGGATGCAGTCGGTCAGCCAGCCCTGGCTGGTGCTGCTGCTCGGCGGCAGCTACATCCAGCTTGGCATCGTGGTGGCGCTGCAGTTCGCGCCGTCACTGGCGCTGGCGCCGCTCGGCGGAGTGCTGGCCGACCGCGTCGACAAGCGAAGGCTGCTGATCTTCACGCAGTCGGTGGCGGCGCTCCAGGCGGCGGTGCTGTTCGTCCTGACCGCGACCGGCGTGGTCGAGATCTGGCACATCATGGTGCTGGCCCTGGCGCTTGGCTTCGTGAACGCGCTCGACATGCCGGTGCGCCAGTCCTTCGCCGCCGAGCTGGTCCCGCGCGAGGACCTGATGAACGCGATCACCCTCAACTCGGCGTCGTTCAACCTGGCTCGCGTCATCGGCCCCGCGGTGGCGGGGATCACGCTGGCGCTGTTCGGCCCCGCCTTCAACTTCGCGATCAACGCGGTGAGCTACCTGGGCGTGCTGGAGGCGCTGCGCCGGATGGATCCCGCCGCCATGCTGCGACTCCCACGTCTCGACCCCTACCCCTCGATCCGCTCCAGCCTGTCCGAGGGGATCGGCTATGCCCTGCGCACGCCCACGGTCCTGTGGCCGCTGGTGCTGCTGGCGGGTGTCGGCACCTTCGGCATGAACTTCCAGACGCTGCTGCCTCTCTTCGCCAAGTACACCCTGGAGCTCGACGCCGATGGCTTCGGCGCGCTCTTCGCGGCGATGGGCGTCGGGTCGCTCCTCGGCTCGCTGACGCTCGCCTTCATGGGCTCACGCCGGCCATTGATCTGGATGATCCTGGGCGGAGCCACCTCGTTCGTCATCTTCGAGGCGCTGCTCGGCCTCTCCCGCGACCCGCTGGCCGCGTTCCCGCTGATCGTGTTCGTGGGGCTCTCGTCGATGCTGATGATCAACACCATCAACGTGACCGTGCAGCGCAGCGTGCCCGACGAGCTGCGCGGACGGGTGATGGCCCTGTACGTGACCGTCTTCGCCGGCTCGACCCCGATCGGTGGCCTCATCGCAGGCGCCGTGGCGCAGGCCTGGGGACCGCCGGCCGGCTTCCTGGTCGGTGCCGGGGCCACGGTCCTGTTCATCGGCCTGGCCGCATGGCACCTGGTGGTCCGCGGCAAGGCACGCGTCGAGCTGCCGCCTCCATCCGCGGTGCGGGCTTGACCGATCCTCCACGCCCACGGTTGACGCTTGCGCTCCTCGCCCTGTCGCACGCCGTGATCCACGCCCAGTCCGCGCTCATGCCCCTGATCTACCCGATCGTGATCGTCGAGTTCGCCCTGAACCCGCGCGACATCGGGCTGTTCATTGCCATCACCACGGCCGTCGGCGGGACGATGCAGCTCTTCTATGGCTTCCTGACCCGATGGGTGTCTCGTCCCGCGCTCCTGGGCGGCGGTCAGCTCCTCTTCGCAGCTGGGCTGCTCGTGTCCGGCCTGACCCGCTCGCTGGGGCAGCTGCTTGCCGCGATCTCGCTCGCGCGGATCGGATCCAGCCCGCAGCACCCGATCGGCAACGCGCTGCTCTCCGACGTGTATCCCCCCGAGCGCCGCGGGTTCGCGATCAGCGCCCACATCAGCGGGGGAAACGTGGGGACCGTGCTCGTGCCGTTCGTGGGCCTTGCCCTGATCGGGTCCGTGGGCTGGCAGGCCACGCTTGCAC
>DATCQR010000132.1:0-2395 GCA_036569405.1 Candidatus Limnocylindria bacterium | reverse complement strand
CCCGCCGCTGGCGGGCGTGGGATTGGCTTCATCGGATTCATCCATTACATCTCCCCGCGCATTCGATTCCTCACGGACTCATCGGCTCATGACAACCTTCATCCGGCTCGTGGGCGCCCTGCTCGGGACACTGCTCGGGTTCGCGCTGGGGCTGCTCATCCTGACTAATGCGGACACCGTCATCGATGCGCCGAATCGGCCGGCCTTCCTGATGGCGATGGTCGCCGCCACCCTGCTGTTCGGCTACCTGGCGATCCCGTACATCACCACCCGACCGGCCCGCTGGGCGGTCGACCGCCTGGCGCACGCGGGCGCTGGCGAGTTCGCGCTCGGCGTGGCGGCGATCGTTGTGGGCCTGCTGGTCGGGGTGCTGGCGGGGCTGCCGCTGATCGCGATCGGTGGCTGGGCCGGGTCGGTCCTGCCGCCCGTGGTCGCCGTGGTCCTGGCGCTCCTCCTGCTGTGGGCCACGATGTACAAGCGGGACGTGCTGCTCCCCGCGGTCGGCGGGATCCTGCCGGGCGCTCGTCGGCGGGGCGGCTTCTCCCAGATCGTGGTCGACACCAGCTCGGTGATCGATGGCCGCATCGTGGACGTCGGCCGCACCGGGTTCATCCTGGGCACGCTGGTGGTGCCGCGCTTCGTCCTTGACGAGCTCCAGCGGATCGCGGATTCGCCCGATGCCATCCGGCGCAATCGCGGTCGCCGTGGCCTCGAGATGCTGACCGCCCTCCAGAAGGACTCGATCTCGCCAGTCGAGGTCACCGAGGAGACCTACCCGGAGATCGGCGAGGTCGACGCCAAGCTGGTTGCCTTCGCTCGCGACCACGGAGCGGCGATCCTGACGAACGACTTCAACCTGAATCGGGTCGCCGAGCTGCAGGGGATCCGGGTCCTGAACATCAACGAGCTCGCCAACGCCGTCAAGGCGGTCGTGCACCCGGGGGAGGAGATGACGGTGAAGATCATCCAGGAGGGGAAGGAGCCCGGGCAGGGGGTCGGCTACCTGGACGACGGGACGATGATCGTGGTCGAGAGCGGGAGCCGATCGATGAACGAGGAGGTCGGCGTGACCGTGACCCGGGTGCTGCAGACGGTGGCGGGTCGGATGATCTTCGCCCAGCCCCGCGATGCCCCAACCGGCGGGTGAGCCGGCCGTGCTGATCGGGGCGGTGCTGGTTGCCGCCGGCAGCAGCCGGCGGATGGGGAGCGACAAGCTCTGGATCGAGTTCTCCGGCCGGCCCGCCTGGCGCTGGGCGCTCGACACCCTGCTGGCCGTGCCGGGAATGAGCTGGGTGGTGGTCGTGGCGCCCCCCGACGCACTGGAGAGATTCCGTGACGCGATTCCGGAGGCCGCTCGCGGCCGGGCCGAGGTCGTCGCCGGGGGCGAGGAGCGAGCCGATTCTGTGCTGGCCGGTTTAGCGGCGCTGACGCGCGCCGGCTTCCCGGAGGATGCCGCGGTCCTCATTCACGACGCGGCGCGACCGGCAGCCTCGAGCGAGCTGATGGCGCGCATCGTGGCAGCCGTCACCCCGACCGACGCGGCCGTCCCGGTCATCACCCTTCACGATTCGCTGAAGCACGTCGACAGCTCAGGCCGGGTCATCGCAGCATTCGATCGCGAGGGCCTGGCCCTGGCCCAGACACCACAGGCCGCGACGCTGGTCGTGCTCCGCGCTGCACTCGAAGAGGCGCAGGCATGGGGGCGCAAGATGACCGACGAAGCGGCCGCCTTCGGCGCCGCGGGCGTCGTGGTTCACTCGGTTGCCGGCGAGCCCGGCAACCAGAAGCTGACCGAGCCCGGCGACGAGGCGCTGGTTGGAGGAGTACTTGCCGCTCGTTCGATGCCGCTGGTGGCGCCGGTCATCGGCGAGGGTCAGCGAGCAGGGATCGGCTACGACGCGCATCGCTTCGGCGAGGGAGGGACGCTGCACCTCGGCGGGTTGGAATTTCCTGGCGAGCCGGGGCTGGCAGGGCACTCCGACGGTGACGTCGCGCTGCATGCGGTCATCGACGCGCTGCTGGGTGCGGCTGCGGCGGGCGACATCGGCAGCCTCTACCCGCCCGACGATGCCCGCTGGGCAGATGCCGACTCCGCCGAGCTCGTCCGCGGTGCGGTCTCGACGCTGGGGGATGTGGGCTGGCTTCCGGTCTCGATCGATCTGACGATCGTCGCCGCCCACCCGGCGATTGAGCCTCGGCGCGACGAGATGGCGGCCCGGCTGGGGGAGCTGTGCGGCGTCGAGGCGAATGCCGTCGGCGTAAAGGGCACCACCTCGGACGGCCTCGGATTCGCGGGCGCCGAGGGGATCGCTGTCTTCGCGGTGGCCGTCGTCGCCCACGCATGAGCGAGTGGATCGGCGGCCGCAGGCCGGTGGTCGAGGCGCTCGCCGCCGGC
>DATCQR010000131.1:0-3404 GCA_036569405.1 Candidatus Limnocylindria bacterium | reverse complement strand
ACGTTCGGCCACAGGAAGTTGACGGAGCCGGCCAGGAACTCGATTGAGAGGATGCCGGTTCCCACCCAGAAGATGCGGCGCATGAAGCTGCGCCGGCTCATCTCTCCGACCGGAGCGCCGGGAACTTCGCCGTAGGTGGGCAGGTGGCTCATAGGGTGAAGTAGATCCCATCCCACGGCCAGACCCAGTTCCAGCCCGGGCCGCGGAAGAATGAGCCGATGAGGGTGATGAGCAGGCCACCCAGCATCAGCGACATGAAAAAGACCCAGGCCGTCTTGCGGTCCCGGGCCGCCTTGTACGGGGAGCGGTCGATGTACGGGATCACCGCCAGCCCGACCAGGTAGAGCGTCGGCAGCAGCACCCCGCCGACGGTGGCGTTGAAGTACGAGAGCAGCTCCTGCAGGCCCAGGAAGTACCAGGGCGCCTTGGCGACGTGCGGCGTGACGCCGGCGTTCGCCATCTCCTCCAGCGGCGCGTGAATGAAGACCGAGGCCACGACCAGCAGGACGCTGATCAGCAGCGCCATCAGGAACTCGGCCCGGAGCAGGTGGGGCCAGGTCAGCACGGTCTCGTCAGGCCGCTTGTCGACGCGCACCATCGACTCCTGCTTGACGTAGGCAAGCAGGCGGAAGCGCTCCGTGCCCGGCACGCCGGGCGGTCCGGGGAGCTTGGGGCCGCGGTCGCGCTCGACCTCCGGGACGTGCGGCGCCTGGGTCGGGGCGTTCTTGTCGGCGGTGGCGTTCGGTCGCTTCTCGATCGTCATCGGCTCAATTCGCTTCTCAGACGGGGCCTGAGACGCCGCCGTCCTTCCGGATCCTCCAGAAGTGGACGACCAGCAGGACGGCGACGATCAATGGGAAGGCGATCACGTGCATGACGTAGAAGCGGATCAGGGTCCCCTGCCCGACCTCCACCCCGCCCAGCAGCACGAAGCTCGACTCGCGGCTGATGAGGGGCGCGTAGGTCGCCATCTGCGTGCCGACCGTGATCGCCCAGAAGGCGATCTGGTCCCACGGCAGCAGGTAGCCCGTGAAGCTGAGCCACAGGGTGCAGAAGAGAAGCACGACCCCGATCACCCAGTTGAACTCGCGAGGCGGCTTGTAGGCGCCGTGGTAGAAGACCCGGATCATGTGCAGGAAGACCGTGAGCACCATGAGGTGCGCGCCCCACCGATGCATGTTGCGCACGAAGGTGCCGAAGGCAACCGAGTTCTCGATCGAGAGGATGTCCTGGTAGGCGCGGGTCACCGACGGCACGTAGAAGAACATCAGGTAGACGCCGGTCACGGTCAGCACCAAGAACAGGAAGAAGCTCACCCCGCCGAGGCAGAACGTGTACGTGTAGCGCACCGCGTGCTTCTTCACACGGACCGGGTGCAGGTGCAGGAAGACGTTGTTCATGACCGCCAGCGCGCGCGTCCGGCTGGTGGTCGGATACGGCTGGCGGAAGAGGCTGCGCCAGACCGATGACTCCCTGACGACCCGCATCAGGTCGCCCGGGCCGGGGAAGGTCATCGCTGGACCGCCATGCCCGCCTCCTGGCCGATCTGACCCAGCACGTTGTCCTTGTAGCTCTCCAAGAGCACCTTCCCGTCAGGCGTGAGCCGCTCGAGCTCGAGTCGGTCCATGGTGATGCAATTGGTCGGACACCGCTCGACGCAGAGGTTGCAGCGGATGCAGCGCTCCTCGTCGATGATCATGGCTATCCCGCGCGGCCACGCCTGGAACAGGTCGATCTCCGGGTCGTCGCCGCCCACCTGCGCCTTGTCGATCATGTAGATCACGCCCTCGGGGCAGACGTCGGCACAGAGCCCGCACAGGATACAGCGGGGCCCGTCGATGTTGATGTTGTGGTTGCACTGCAGGCAGCGCTGCCCCTCGGAGATGGCGCTGCGCGTGTCGTAGCCCACCTCCACCAGGCTGGTGAAGTCGCGCCGGAGCTCCGGCGGCGCCATCGGGATGTGCTGGCGCGGGATCGCCTCGTACTTGTCCGGCATGTCGTGCTCGAGCGCCTGGGTCACCACCGCGCGGTTGATCACCGGCAGCTCGACCAGCTCCTCGCCGCGCACGCCAAGCAGCCAGCGGTCGACCGCCCGAGCGGTGCGGCGGCCACGCCCGGCCGCCTCGATGATGGTGGCGGGGCCGGTCACGAAGTCGCCGCAGGCGAAGATCCCATCCACGCTGGTCTGGAAGGTGTCGGGCTCGGCGACCACGTTGCCGCGGCTGAGCTCGAACTGGAGGGCGTTGTACTTCCTCCCATCCGGGCCGACCGGCGTGGTCCCGTTCAGCGGCGGCGTCCGCCACGACGAGACCGATCCGCCCGGCACGAACTCTCGGGTATCGGTCACCCCCAGGTGGCGGTTCAGCTTGGCGCCGTACTCGCCCAGCACGTTGTTGTCGGAGGCCTGGCTGGTGCAGGGGATGACCATGTCGCAGGAGATCGTGAACTCGCTGCCGGGGATCGGCTCCGGGCTGCGACGGCCGCTGGCGTCAGGCGGACCGAGGCGGGTTCGCTGGAAGGTGATGCCGGCGACCTTGCCGTCCTTCTCGACGACCTCGACCGGTGAGGAGAAGAACTCGAAGCGGACGCCCTCGAAGCGGGTCTCGTGCTGCTCTTCCTCGTCGACCACCATCTCCTCAGGCCCGCGCCGGTAGACGATGGTGCTGGTCTTGGCACCGATGCGCAGCGCGGTGCGCGCCGAGTCCATGGCCGTATAGCCGCCTCCCACGATCACGGCGTGCTCGCCGACCCACTGCTCCTCGCCCAGGTTGGCACGCTTCAGGAAGTCGACGCCATAGATCACGCCGTTGAGCTCCTCGCCGGGGATGTTCATGGCGACGGGGTACATGCAGCCGGCCGAGACGACGATTGCATCGTGCCGCTCGCGCAGCTGGTCGAGAGTGATGTCGCGCCCGATCTCGACGTTGTAATGGAAGTCGACGCCGTGCTTGGCGACCCAGTTGACGTCGAGCTCGATGACGTCCCTTGGAAGCCGGAAGGCCGGCACGCCGATGAGGCACGTGCCGCCACCGGACGGCAGCGCCTCGTAGATGTCGACCTTGTGGCCATAGCTGGCCAGCTCCTTGGCGACGGTCAGCCCCGCCGGACCGGCGCCGATGACCCCGACGGTCTTCCCGGTCGGCGAGGCGGTGACCACGTTGTCCGGCATGTTGTTGCCGTAGTGCCAGTCCACCAGGAAGCGCTTCATGGCGCGAATCGAGAGCGGCTTGTCGATGTCCGCGCGGCGACACGCCTTCTCGCACGGCGCGCTGCAGACGTAGCCGCAGATGGCCGCGACCGGGTTCGGGTCGCGCGCCAGGATGTAGCCCTCCTCGAAGCGCCCCTCCGCGGCAAGCATCAGGTAGCCGCGGCAGTTCGTGTTGACCGGGCAGCCTTCCTGGCAT
>DATCQR010000130.1:0-18085 GCA_036569405.1 Candidatus Limnocylindria bacterium | reverse complement strand
CCTTTGGATCGATTGGGGATCGACCGGTGATCGGCCTGCCCGGGAACCCGGTCAGCGCCCTGGTGACGTTCGAGCTCTTCGTCCGGGTGCTGCTGCGCGGCATGCTGGGACTGACGGGCGACGGACGCCTGCATCTCCCGGCCCGCCTTGACACGACGATCCCCAAGGACCGAGACCGCCGGGCGTACCTGCGGGTCGTCATTCGCTCGGAGCCTGATGGTTGGCGGGCCAGCCCCGCCGGTGGGCAGGGATCCGCCCAGCTGCGCTCGCTCGCCGCCGCGAATGCCCTGCTGGTCGTGCCGGAGGGCGAGGCGGCGGCCGAGGCCGGCACTCGCTACGATGCCGTCCTGCTGCGAGGAATCTCGTGAAGGCATCGCACCTGGGCTCCGGCGGCGAGCCGCGGATGGTCGACGTGGGGGACAAGCCGGTCACCGCCCGCCGCGCCGTGGCAGCGTCCACGGTGCGGATGCGCCCCGAGGTCCTGGGGACGCTCCTAGACGCGAGTGGCCCAAAGGGGGATGCGTTCGTCGTTGCGCGGCTGGCGGGGATCGCGGCGGCGAAGCGAACGTCGGAGCTGATCCCGCTCTGTCACACCATCCCCCTCGACCGGGTCGAGGTGGAGCTGACCCCCGACCGCGAGGCCGGGACCGTGACAATCCAGGCGGAGGCACGAGCAACTGCCCGCACCGGGGTCGAGATGGAGGCGCTCACCGCGGCGAGCGTCGCGGCGCTGACGCTGTACGACATGGCCAAGGCGCTGCAGCGCGACATCGTGATCGAGCGTGTCGAGCTTCTGGCCAAGGAGGGGGGCAGGAGCGGCTCATGGTCGAAGGAGGGCGGTGTGGCGCCAGTCAAGCCGGTCCCAGCCGTTCACGAAGCTGTCGTCATCACCTGCTCGACGCGTGCGGCAGCCGGGGAGCGCAGCGACGAATCCGGCCCGGCCGTGGTCGCCGCGCTTCGCGCAGCCGGCTTCGAGGTGGCGCCCGAGCCGATCCTCCTGCCCGATGACGAAGACCTCATCGCCTCGACCCTTGCGCGGCTGGCCGACGCCGGGACGCGGCTGATCGTCACCAGCGGCGGCACCGGGCTGACGCCAGGTGATCGAACTCCGGCCGCCACTCGGCGTGTCGTGGATCGCGAGATTCCGGGCCTGGCCGAGCTGATGCGCGCGGCCGGCCTCGCCTCGACGCCGATGGCCTCGCTCTCGCGCGGTGTTGTCGGGGCCCGGGGCACGGCCCTGATCGTGAACCTGCCGGGCTCGCCACGGGGTGCGATCGAGTCGTTGCAGGCGGTCCTGCCGGTGCTCCGGCATGCGCTGGAGCAGCTAGCCGGGGGCGATCACTGATCGCTGATGGCTGCACGGACTCGGTTCGACTCGATTGCGGCGCCAACGGGTCGAGATATGCCAGCGGCGGCATAGGGACGACACGGTTCGAGCCGATAGCCGTCGTCTCTAGTCCACACCGGCATCGGGACCGGTGGAGTGGCGGGTAGCATGGCCGTCATGGAGGTCGGGATTCCGTTCTACCCCCTCATCGTGCTGCCGGCCGCAGCCGCGATTGCGCTCTTCTGGCGTCGCGCCGGCCGCCACCTGGCTGTCCTGCGTGCCGGCCGGCCAATCGACCGCCTCGATCAGCCGCTGCGTCGGATCTGGGGCGTGATCGTTTACGTCATCGCCCAGCGGCGGCTCCTCAACGAGCTTGGCACCGGGCTGATGCACGCCTTCATCTTCTGGGGCTTCCTTGTCCTGCTGGTCACGACCGGGAACTACTTCACCAACGGCCTGGTGGAGGCGATTCTGCGCTGGCCGCTCGGCGGCATTGCCTGGCTGGCTGCGGTAGCCATCGCCAACATCTTCATCGGCCTGGTGGTTGGCGCGCTGGTCTATGCGACCTGGCGCCGTATCGTGCAACGGCCCGCCCGCCTGGCCCTGAGCCGGGACGCCTTCATCATCTTGGCAATGATCCTGGGGGTCGTCGTCAGCGAGACGGCGGGCGACGCCCTGCGATTCGTCGCGCGCCCCGACGACCCGGCGCGCGTGGCAGCAATCCTGGCAGGTCCCCTCTCACTGGCCCTCGCCCCGATCGGCCCCGACGCGGCCGCCACCGGCTATGGGATCTTCGCGTGGCTGCACATCGGATTCGTGTTGGCCTTCGGCACGTACCTGCCGTACAGCAAGCACCTGCACATCATCACCAGCGAGCCGAATGTCTACCTGCGCAACCTGGAGCCGCGTGGCGCCCTGCGCAAGATGGACCTGGAGGCAGAGCCGGCAGCGGGCGAGGAGGTGGTCTTCGGCGCCAAGGGTCTCAAGGACCTCACCTGGCGCCACCTGCTGGACGGGCTGTCGTGCACCGAGTGCGGCCGCTGCATGGAGTTCTGCCCCGCCTCGATGACCGGCAAGACGCTCTCCCCGAAGCACTTCATGGAGGGCCTGCGCGACCAGATCGTGGCCGCGGAGACCGCGCTGGCGGCAGCCGCCGGGGCGCAGCGTGCGGCAAAGGGCGGCGCTGCCGGGGGAGTGCAGGCTTCCGATGCCTCGCTGAGCCTGGCTCGCGAGCGAGCGGCCGAGGCACTTGCGCTACCGCTCGTTGATCACGCCATTCCGGAGGAGGCGGTCTGGCAATGCACCACGTGCGGCTGGTGCGTGGAGGGCTGCCCGGTCCTGATCGAGCACGTCGACAGCATCGTCGAGATTCGCCGCAACCTGGTGCTCGAGGAGAGCCGATTCCCCAAGGAGCTGAACGCGGCGTTCCGCAACATGGAGACGGCCGGCAACCCGTGGGGACAGCCGAAGAGCGCCCGACTCGACTGGGCCAGGGGGATGGACGTGCCCGTGCTCGGGGCAGATGGCGGCTCATCGGAGGCAGGCGCCGCGGCGCATCGCGGAGTCCTCTACTGGGTCGGCTGCGCGGGCGCCTTCGACGACCGCAACCGCAAGGTGGTGCGAGCCATGGCAGCGCTCCTGAAGCAGGCCGATGTCCCCTTCGCGGTGCTCGGGACGCGCGAGACGTGCACCGGCGATCCCGCTCGTCGAGCCGGCAACGAATACCTGTTCCAGATGCTCGCGGAGGAGAACGTCGCGACGCTCACGGCGGCCCACGACGAGCACAGCGTGCGGACCATCGTGGCCAGCTGCCCGCATTGCTTCAACACGATCCGGAACGAGTACCCGCAGTTTGGACTCTCCGGGATCGAGGTGATCCACCACACTCAGCTGCTCGACAGGCTGGTCGCCGACGGCAGGCTCACCCCCGACCGCAGCAACGAGGCAGTCGTGGCATATCACGACGCGTGCTACCTGGGCCGCTACAACGACGTCTATGACGAGGGGAGGCGCGTGGTCGAGGCGGTCCCAGGCCAGTCCGTGGTCGAGATGGAGCAGCATCACCGCAAGGGGCTATGCTGCGGCGCGGGCGGCGCCCGTATGTGGATGGAGGAGCGCGAGGGACAGCGGATCAACCACCGCCGCACCGAGCAGGCACTCGCAACCTCACCGACGGCGATCGCCACCGCCTGCCCTTTCTGCCTGGTCATGCTTCGCGACGGCACCACCGACCTCGACCGTGCCGACGTTGCGGTCCGCGACGTCGCGGAGCTGCTGGCAGACGCGACCGGCGCCTGGTCGACCGGGGCGCTGGACCGGTCGCTGAGCCGAGGATTCCGAAGGATCTGGCCGTAGCTGCCCGGGCGCGGCGTAGCCCGGCGCTTGCACGCGGCGCTGATCGGCTAGGATCGGCGAGCAAGAAGGAGGACCTGTGGCCGTAATCGAACGCCGGGAGGTCGATCGCGCCCGGGTCAAGGCGATCGTGGCGCGCGAAGAGGCAGCCTATCGGGGGCGCACGCCGCGCAGCGCCGAGCTCCACAAGCGCGCGCTCGAGTCGATGCCGCTGGGCGTGGCCAGCTCGTTCCAGACCTACGACCCCTACCCGCTGTTCATCAGCGAGGGCCGCGGGTCGCGGATGTGGGACGCCGACGGCAACGAATACCTCGACTTTGACATGGCCCTCGGAGTGCTGGCCGCCGGCCACTCTCACCCAGAGTTCGTGGAGGCGATCCAGCGACGCGCAGCGATCGGCACCGCCTTCACCTTCCCGATCGAGGAGCAGATCCTGGTTGCCGAGGAGCTGAAGCGTCGCTTCCGGGCCGATCTGGTTCGCTTCAGCAACTCCGGCACCGAGGCGACGATGGACGCCATTCGGGTGGCGCGCGGCTTCACCGGCCGCGAGAAGATCATCAAGTTCGAGGGCGGATACCACGGCCACCATGACGACGTCCTGATCAGCATCCAGCCGCCGCGCGACATGATCGGCGACGTCGATTCGCCGAACAGCGTCCCGACCAGTGCCGGCATCCCGCGCAGCCGGATCGCCGAGACGATCATTGCGCCGTTCAACCAGCCTGAGATCGTGGAGCGGATCCTCGAGCGCCATCGCGGCGAGATCGCGGCGATCATCGTCGAGGCGGTCCAGTTCAACATCGGCGTCGTCCCGCCTGAACCGGGCTTCCTGGAGCGGCTGCGAGAGCTGGCGACCGCCCACGGCGCCGTCCTCATCTTCGACGAGGTCAAGACCGGCGTCGTCATCGCCTACGGTGGCGCTACGGAGTACTTCGACGTTCAGCCGGACCTCTTCTGCCTTGCCAAGAGCATCGGCGGCGGCACGCCCATCGGTGCGTTCGGCGGGCGCGAGGAGGTGATGCGGGTGATCGAGGGTGGCGCCAGGGCACCGCTGATCGAGGCCGAGCTGAGTCACTCGTCATTTGGCGGCACCTCCCGGGTCGCGCACATGGGCACGATGAATGGCTCGCCGCTGGTGATGGCGGCGGCGCTTGCCGTGCTCACCAGGGTGCTCACTCGGGACGTCTACCCGCGCCTTCAGGCGATGGGGGATCGGTTGACGGCCGGCAGCCAGGAGATCGTCGACCAGTACGGGCTTCCGGGCTACGCCATCAACGTCGGGCCGAAGGGGATCGTGATGTTCGCGCCGAAGCGAGTCACCGGCTATCGCGACTTCATCGGCCTCGATGACGAGCTGTGGGCGTCCTCGTTCTGGTTCCTGGCCAACCGCGGGATCCTCATCCCACCCGCCCCCGACGACCAGTGGACACTCTCCGTCCAACACACGGATGACGAGATCGACCGCTACCTTGCGGTCTTCCGCGAATGGGCGGTCGAGGTCACGGGCTGAGGGCCTGAATCGAGATGCTTGAGCGATGGGCGAGGCCCTGGGCACGCCTGTGGAACGGCACTGCCGGGGTGATGGACGCCATCTACCGCCGGCTCGGGCGCCCCGGCAAGCTGCTGCAGGACTTGCTGAACGGGTCGTGGCTCGGCCATTCGCTGCATCCGGTGGTGGTCGACGTGGTGGTTGGCGGCTCGACCGCCGCCGTCCTGCTGCAGGTGCTGAGCTGGCTGGGGGTGGGCGACCTGCGGGTGGCGATCCTGTGGGTGCTGGCGCTCACCTGGCTGGCCGGCCTGTCGGCGATCGTCAGCGGCCTGACCGACTTCAAGGACACCGCCACCGGCGACGAGCGGCACGTGGTCGGGCTCCACGGCCTGATCAACATCCTGGCGACCACGGTGTTGATTGGCGCATTCCTGGGGCTGCTGGCCGATGCGGACCTGCTCGCCGGCGTCCTCATCGTGGCAGGGTTCGCCATCCTCAGTGTCGGCGCCTTCATCGGCGGTCATATCGTCTTCAAGTACGGCTACATGGTCAATCACAATGCCTTTTCGGGCGGAAAGAAGGCGAAGGAGTACGCCGCCATCCTGCCGGAAGCGGATCTCGCCGAGGCGACGCCCACCAAGGCCATGCTCGGGCCGACCGCACTCGTGCTGGTGCGGCGCGGCGACCTCGTCTTCGCTCTCAAGGAGACCTGCTCGCACGCGGGAGGCCCCCTCTCGCAGGGCACGCTGGACGGCTACACCGTCATCTGCCCGTGGCACGGGTCGGCGTTCCGGCTGAGTGACGGCGCCGTCAGGCACGGTCCGGCCGCCACCCGCCAGGTCGCATATCGCGCGCGGATCAACGGCGACCAGGTCGAGGTCCAGGGACCGGTCATCGGGTGACCTATCGACCCACCGCCGATCACGATGAGCTGCGCGCCGTGGTGCGTGAGCTCGCCGACGAACGCGTCGCGCCGCGCGCGGCCGAGATCGACGCCACGTCGGAGTTTCCGTGGGACCTCAAGGAGCTGCTGGCGAAGCAGGACCTGCTCGGCATCGCCTTTCCGGCGCGCTTCGGGGGAACCGAACTCGACGACATCTCGCAGGCAATCGTGGTGGAGGAGATCGCACGCGCCGACGCGACGACCAGCCTGATCGTGATCGTGCAGAAGCTCGGTGCCCTGCCGATCCTGATTGCCGGCAGCGAGGAGCAGCAGGCGCGCTACATCCCGCGCCTGGCGAGCGGCGAGTGGATGGCGGCCTTCGGCCTGACCGAGGCCGGCGCCGGGAGCGACGTGGCCGGCATCCGGATGCGTGCCAGGCGCGACGGCGACGACTACCTCCTCAATGGCAGCAAGCGCTTCATCACCCATGGCTCGATCGCCAACCTCGTCACGATCATCGCCCGTACCGATGCCGACGTCGGGGCGCGCAAGGGGCTGAGCGCCTTCGTGGTGGAAACCGATAGTCCCGGCTTCTCGGCGCCGCGTCTGGAGCACAAGATGGGGATTCGTGGCTCACCCACGGCCGAGCTGCACTTCGACGACGTCCGGGTTCCCGCCGCCAACCTGCTCGGCGCCGAGGGAGACGGGTTCGCCGTGGCGATGTCCACCCTCGACCGCTCGCGCCTCTCGATCGCCGCACAGGCGGTCGGCATCGCGCAGGGCGCCCTCGACTTCGCAGTCGGCTATGCGGGCCAACGGGAGCAGTTCGGCGAGAGGATCGCCGACATGCAGGGGATCCAGTTCATGCTCGCGGACATGGCCAGCGCGGTCGAGGCGGCCAGGCAGCTGACCTACGCCGCCGCCGCGGCGGTGGACGCCAACGCTCCCGACCTGGCGTACTGGACCAGCTCGGCCAAGCTGATCGCGGGCGACATGGCGATGCGCGTGACGACGGACGCGGTGCAGGTCCTGGGCGGTTATGGCTATGTGACCGAGTACCCTGTCGAACGCATGATGCGCGACGCGAAGATCACCCAGCTGTACGAGGGGACGCAGCAGATCCAGCGCATGATCGTGGCGCGCCAGCTCCTTCGACGGGCGGGCGTATCCCGGCCTTCCAGGTAGCAGGGGAGTTCCGACCATCAGCCTGAAGATCGTGGTCTGCATCAAGCAGGTGCCCGCCACCACCGCCGAGAAGCGCTACACCGCCGACCTGCGGCTGGACCGAGCTGCGGCAGAAGCGGTCATCAATCCGCTGGATGAATACGCCATCGAGCAGGCGTTGCGACTGCAGGAGTCGGGCGCGGTCGAGTCCGTCGGCTTCCTGTCGATGGGCCCCGAGCAGGCTGCGGAGGCGCTGCGCCGTGCGCTCGCCATGGGTGGCGACGACGCGACCCTCGTGACCGATCCGGCCCTCGCCGGAGCCGATGCATGGGCCACCGCACGCGTGCTTGCCGCTGCGCTCGACAAGTTGGCGCCGGATGTCGCTCTGATGGGCATGGCGTCCGACGACGCCCGAGGATCACTGGTCCCGGGTGCAGTGGCCGCCATGCGCGGAGTGCCCCTGCTCTCGTACGGGTCGGAGCTGCGCATCGAGGGTTCGGCTGCGCGCGTCCGGCGCCTGACGGCCGACGGGTTCGACATCGTCGAGGCGCCGCTCCCGGTGGTCGCCAGCGTGACGGACCAGGTGGGCGAGCCGCGCTACGCGTCGCTGAAGGGGATCATGGCTGCCAAGCGCAAGCCGATGGAGACATGGAGCCTCGCTGACATCGGCCTGTCGCCTGACGACCTGCACGGGTCGGCACTGACCCGCGTCGTCGAGACACGCAAGCCAGAGCCAAAGCCGCCGACCGAGCGGATCGAGAACGTGAGCGCTGACGAGGCCGTGACGCGCATCGCCGATTGGCTCGCCTCCAGGAAGCTCATCTGATGAGCAGCGACGTCGCCTTCCTCGCCGAATTCAGCGGTGGCTCGCCAACGCACGCCGCGCTCGAGCTGGCCGCCGGTGCAGCCGAGCTCGCAGGACAGAGCAAGGGGTCGGCGGTTGCCCTCGCCTACGGTCCCGGCGCGGCCGACGCTGCGGCGCTCGGCTCCGCTGGGGCGTCGCGCGTCGTCATCCTGGGCGATGACCCCTCGCCCGCCATCACGCATGGCGCTGCTGCCGCGGCAGCGGTTCGTGGCATAGGCCCGATCGCGCTCCTGGCCCCGGCGACACCGAACGGCCGGGATCTCGCGGCCGCATTGGTCGGCCTGCTCGGGGTACCGGCCTTCGGGCCCGTTCGCGCGGTGCGCATCGAGGGGGGCCGCGTGAGGACCGAGCAGGCCACGCTCCAGGGAACCGTCATCACCGTCAGCGAACCAACCGACGAGGCCGAGCAGCCGGCGATCGTGCTCGTTCTGCCGGGCACCTTCTCCCCACTCGAAGGCGGGAGCGGGAAGGCCGCGGTCGAGCCCGCTCCGGCGTCCGAGGCTGGAGCGCTGGGGTCGGCCAGCATCGTCGAGTCGCATCCTGCCGAGGCCGCAGTCGCGAATCTCGAGGAAGCGAGCGTCATCGTCGCCGGAGGGCGGGGTGTCGGCAGCGCAGATGGCTTCGCACCGCTGCAGGAGCTGGCAGACGCGCTCGGCGGGGCGGTTGGCGCCAGCCGCGCGGCGGCCGACGCGGGCTGGGTCCCCTATCAGCTCCAGATCGGCCAGACCGGCAAGGTCGTCAAGCCCGCCCTGTACGTTGGGTGCGGGATCAGTGGCGCGATCCAGCATCGGGTCGGCATGCAAACCGCCGAGAACGTGCTGGCCATCAACAAGGATCCCGACGCGCCCATCGGCGAATTCGCCGACCTGTTCGTGGTGGGGGACCTGTTCGCCATCGTCCCGAAGCTGACCGCCGAGATTCGGCGTCGAAAGGGACGCTGATACCGTGGGACTGCTTCGCAGACGCGGGCCGAAGCGCCCAAAGGCGCACGGTCGGGAGCTGCAGGCGTATCGGAACGGCCTCGCCGAGGTGACCACCATGGTCGACCTGGAGCTCGCGATGCTGGGCGACCTGGTCGATGCGCTGCGGCGCCGTGATGCGGATCCGGACGAGGTCCTGGTCGACCTGCAGGCCGGTGAGGAGAAGCTCGACCTCGCCGCTGACTCGCTGCGCGACATGCTGGCACCCGAGGAGCTGCACGCGCTGCACGCCGAGTACGAGGGGAGCCTCGAGCGCGCACTGCGCGGGATCGTCACTGCGGAGCGGGGATGTGGGATCACCCGCCTGCCGTACCGGCCTCCCGATGACGACGAGCCGCTCATCTACTGGAAGCGCGGCCACCTGAACATCCTGCACGCTCGGCTGCGCATGCAGGAGGTCGTGGACACGCTCCTGACCTGGGAGCCGGGGATGCCCGCCGAGGCCACTGTCGGGGCCCGGCTCGGGCGCGCCCGCTAGGGCCCGATCCGCCGCAGAAAGCGGGCAGGGGACGGCACATCTTGTGGTATCGTTCGGGACGGTACCACCACTGGTGTAGTCCGTACGGGGAGCCTGCATGCTCTGTCCACGCTGCAACGAGGCCAGCACGCGGGTCATCGACTCACGTGACCTTGAAGGGGGAGGCACGATCCGCCGCCGGCGGGAATGCGAGGAATGCTCGTATCGCTTCACGACCTACGAGCGCCCCGAGGGCGCCCGCCTGGCCGTCCTCAAGCGCGACGGGAGCCGCCAGGAATTCGATCGGGGCAAGCTCCAGGCCGGCCTGATGCGGGCGCTCGAGAAGCGTCCGGTGACCCTGGCCCGCGTTGAGCAGGCGGTCGACGACATCGAGGGTGGCCTGCGCGCACGAGGCGAGTCCGAGGTCACCAGCAAGGAGATCGGTCGCCTGGCCACCGAAGCGCTGCGCGACATCGACCAGCTTGCCTACATCCGCTTCGCATCGGTCTATCACAGCTATGAGGACATCTCGACCCTGAAGCGGGAGGTCGACCGGCTGATGAAGCAGCGCACGCCAGCGGACAGCTAGTGGTCCTCTCCGACCGAGACATCCGGGCCGAGATCACCGCCGGCCGGATCGTGATCGACCCGTTCATCCCCGAGGCGGTGCAGCCCTCGAGCGTCGACCTGCACCTGGACCGACGCTTTCGCGTCTTCCGCAACAGCCGATATCCGTTCATCGACGTTCGGGCCGATCAGCCGGAGCTGACCGAGCTGGTCGAGATCGGGGGCGACGATCCGTTCATCCTGCACCCCGGTGAGTTCGTGCTCGGCTCCACCTTTGAGCGCGTTGGGTTGCCCAACGACCTCGTGGCCAGGCTGGAGGGCAAGTCGAGCCTCGGGCGCCTGGGCCTGCTCATCCACTCGACCGCGGGCTACGTGGATCCCGGCTGGGATGGGAACCTGACCCTGGAGCTGTCGAACGTGGCGAACCTGCCGATCACGCTGTACGACGGCATGAAGATCGGCCAGATCAGCTTCCAGCGCCTCTCGAGCCCGGCCGAGGTGCCCTACGGCGATGCGAGCATCGGCAGCAAGTACCGCGGACAGCGAGACCCGACGGCGAGCCTGTACCATCGGGACTTCGAGCGAGGTCGCATCACGCGCTGAGCCCCAGGGCCCCTGCAGCCGGAGTTCGACGTAACCGAGCCACTCTTCGCCATCACGCCTGCCCGCCAGGCACGCACGTACGCCGGCGATGTCCGCGTCCGCGTCGTGCGCGCGGGCTGGTTTCGGCCCGATGCCGGCGGTTTCTTCGGCGTCGTCCCTCGACCCCTCTGGTCGCGGCTGGTCGAGGCGGATGAGCGTGGACGCGTGCTGTGCCGGCTCAACCTGCTGCTGGTCGAGGCTGGCGGCAAGCGCGTCCTGATAGAGACCGGCACCGGGGTGCGGATGACCGACAAGGACCGCGACATCAAGGGAGTCGAGGGCGGCGATCCGGCGGCAGCGCTGCGGGCCGTGAACGTCGACCCAGCGAGCATCGACTTCGTGGTCGTCAGCCATCTGCATTACGACCACGCTGGCGGGATGGTGGATGTGGATGGCAATCCGAACTTTCCAGGGGCGCGTTACGTGGTGCAGCGTGACGAGTCAGAGGCCGCGCACGGAGACGAGCTGCGCCTGGCGGGGATCATGGAGCGCGAGCAGCTCGACCTTGTGCGCGGCGCCGGCCAGCTGGCCGAGGTGCAGGGCGAGGTCGAGCTGGTGGCCGGCGTGAGCGTGCTGCCGACCGGCGGACACACCCGCGGATCGCAGGCGGTGCTGCTCGGGACGCGCAGTGAGGGCCGCGACGAGGATCCGGGGGAGCGTGCGATCTTCTGGGGCGATCTGATCCCCACGCGCTGGCAGATCCCGGTGCGCTGGACGAGCGCCTTCGACGACTACCCGATCCAGGCCGTCGAGATCCGAAATGAGCTGGTGACGCGTGCCGCCGCCGAGGGATGGTGGTGCTACTTCACCCACGACCCCGGCGAGCTCCCGATCCAGATCGAGGCCACCGCGAAGGGATTCCAGGTCAGGAGCGAGCCTTCGTGAAGGCTCGACACCGATCAGGCATCCGGCTCGGCCAGGAGCGCGCGAAGGTCGGGGGCGGTGATCGGCGCCTCCAGACGATCGACGCCATCGAGCCCGATGACCGGGACGCGGAAGCCGTATCGCAGCACGAGCGCGTCATCGGCGTCGATGTCAACGCGTGCGTAGCCGTGGCTCCCCAGCATCTCGTCGAGGAGGACGCGAGCATCGTCGCAAAGGTGGCAGCCATCGCGCTCATAGAGAGTCACGCGCGACGGCACTGCCATGGCCCGATGATAGGATCTTCGACGCGCCGCCCCCGTAGCTCAGCGGATAGAGCGAGGCCGTCCTAAGGCCTGCGTCGGGGGTTCGATTCCCTCCGGGGGCGCCATTTCCGACTGTCTCCCGCGCGGCATGAGCCGCTGGACGGGTGATACGCTACTGCAACGTTCTCCACGGCACCATCGGACAGTCTCGGGTGGGTCGACATGGCTCGCCCCTCACAAGGAGGAGTCAAAGCCCATGAGTCAGACCAACGTGAACGTGCCGGGCGGGAGCTCGGACGAAGGAATGGGAGCCGGCATGATCGTCGGCCTGATCCTGGCAGTGATCATCATCGGCTTCCTTATCTGGTGGTTCCTGCTCAACGGCGGTGGCGGGAGTAGCACGCCGTCGAATAGCACCGCGCCGCTGCAGAGCGTCGTGCAGAGCGTCGTGCAGAGCATCCTGCCGACCGGCAGCTGACGCCGCTCTCTCATTCGGGGTGGGTTCCGCGTCCTACTGGGCGGTCGCGGTACCCACTCCGTTAGAGTTACGACCCCGCCGAGCCGATCGAGCGCGGGCACAGGGCGGGATGCACCGGTTCACCTCGTCAGATGAAGAAGGTGAATAGCCCTGCCATTCGGGCGAAGGCGTTCGTCAGGATCAGCACGCCGATCACCATGATGAAGAGGCCGGAGACGACCTGAACCACCCGATGGTGGCGGCGCAGGGCATTGAGCAGTGGCTGCATCCGCGGGAGCGCCAGGGCTGCGGCCAGGAATGGGACGGCCAGCCCGGCGGAATAGGCAATCAACAGCAGCGCAGCGACCCAGGCATCCCGGCTCGAGGCGCCCATCGTCAGGATCGCGCCTAGGACGGGGCCGATGCAGGGTGTCCAGCCGATGGCGACGAGCGCTCCCAGTGTCAGGGCCCTGGCCGCTCGGGCATCGGGCAGACGATCCGTCCGTACGCCGAACCTCATGAAGCGATCCAGCACCGGTCCGAAGATGCCGGTGGTGAGCAGCCCGATCCCGATGACGACAGCCCCGGCCAGCTGACGAGCGGCATCGATCCGGAACAGGAAGCTGCCGAAGAGCCCGACCGATGTGCCGAGCAGCACGAAGATGACCGCGAAGCCGGCCACGAACAGCAGCGCCTGGGTGAAGACCGGGCCGCGCCAGTTGAGGGTCGCCGTTCCGGATCCCGCTACCGTGGCCGATTCGCCAAGGAAAGCGAGGTAGACCGGGACGAGCGCCAGGACGCAGGGAGACACGAAGCTGAGCAGGCCTGCGGCGAAGGCGAGGGCAAGGCTGACGTCCATCTATCTATTCTTCGGCGAAGAACGGATCGTCGCCGAACAGGTCCAACCACCGGCGGCGCATCTGGCGCACGGTTGCCACCACGGCGGCGTCGGAGGTGGCGGGTGGCAGCAGGCTTCCGATGGCGGTACGCACCGACTCACTGCCCTCCATCCCCAGGAGGGCCAGGTAGTCGTGAACGCGCTCGGCCGGGGTCTTGCCGTGTGCGCGGGTGCGCACCAGCACATCGGCCTCGTGGTCAAGAGCCTCCTCGTACTCGTCGTCGCCTCGCTCGATCTCGGCAAGCAGCGCGGGAACGTGATCGAGCCGGGGGTCCGAGTATGCCCAGCGGACGAAGGAGTCGATCGGCTTGGGCTCGCGGTCATGGTGGCGCGCGTGAAACGCCTGGAGGTATTGCTGCCGCTCAGTCTCCGAGCGAGTCAACGCGATCTGCGCAACCTGCCGCATCTCGGGCGTCCATCGGCGAAGCGACTCGACGAACTGTCTGAGCGTGAGACTGCCCGCGGGCTGCGGCCGAAAGCGGTGGTCATGGGTCGGCTGCACGGGCCCGTATACTAGCCCCCGCATGCGCCGCCTGACCTCGCGGGGCCGGCTGCCGCGCCTCGTCGCAGGCTTCGCAGCCATCCTCCTGGCCTTCACCTCGTCGCTGCCGGCGCACCCCGCCTTCGCAGTCGAGCCGCCATTGCGCTACGTGGGCGGCGAGCCCGCCACCCTCGATCCGGCCTTCATCGACAGCGCCGGCGATGTCCAGTTCCTGCTTCAGCTGTACGCCGGGCTGACGCGCCTTGACGAGGATGGTAAGCCATATGCGTCGCTCGCCGAATCGTGGACCGTGAGCGGCGACGGTCGCACGTATACGTTCCACATGCGATCCGGGCTCACCTTCAGTGACGGCACGCCGCTCGACGCCAGCGACGTGCGCCGTTCCTGGCTCAGGATCCTCGATCCGGCCACCCACTCGACCGCCCCGGACGTGCTGAGCATCATCGAAGGCGCCGCCGAGCGGCTTGCCGGCGGTCCGGAGGATGGCGTTGCCATCGATGCACCCGATGCACGGACGCTGACCGTGCGGCTCAGGCATCCCGCCGCCTACTTCACCGCGATCACGGCGACCCCGACGGCCTTCGTCGTCCCGCGCAACGCATCCGGGTCCAACGACAGCTGGCAGTCAAGCGACAGCTTCATCGGCTCCGGGCCATACGTTGCGCGTGGGACCGATGCCGGCGACCTGGTCCTGCGTGCCAACGATAGGTACGTCGCGGGGCCACCCCCCATCGCCGAGATCCGCTGGGTCACGAACCTGACCGGGGACTCGGCGACCGCCTTCGCCAACGATGAGGTCGACCTCACCAGCGTGGGCTCGTTCGATGCGGGCTGGATTGCCTACGACCACGATCTCGGGCCGTCGCTGCACCGCTCGGCGGCGCTCGGAATCCAGTTCTTCGGCTTCGACACGACGCGGCCCCCGTTCAACGACGCCCGGGTGCGGCGAGCCTTCGCCCTCGCGCTGGACCGGCCGCGCCTGGTCACGAACGCGGAGGGAAGCAGTGGGACTCCCGCGTCCAGCCTGGTGCCACCGGCGCTCTGGCCGGAGGGACTCAAGGACGACCAGGTGACCGATACGGAGCAGGCGCGAAGCCTTCTCGATGCGGCCGGCTACACCGACCGGGCGCGGCTGGGCACGATCACGGTCAACGGCTCCGGCCTTGGGGTCGGGCCGGCCGTGGCGATCTGGGAGAAGGAGCTGGGGGTGAAGCTCGTGATCGAGACGATGGAGTTCCGGGACTACCTGCGAGCGCTGGTGGTCGACCCACCGCAGGTCTTCACGATCAATTGGATTGCCGACTACCCGTCGCCATATGCGCTCTACAGCCTCCTCCTGCTGCCCGATGCCACGAGCAACTACGGCGGATGGAAAGATCCGGAATTCGTGCGGCTGCTGGCGGCGGCATCCGCTGCCGGGAGCGAGGCTGACCAGGCCGTCGCCTACCGCGCGGTCGACGATCGCGTTGACAGCGAGGTGCCGGTCATTCCGTGGGCCTACGGCGCCGGCTGGTGGCTCGCACGCCCCGGCCTGCGCGGCCTCGGCAACCTGACGACCGGCCTCCTGGACCTCGGCCGGGTCTCATGGGAACAGTGATGCGACGAGCCATCCGGGCGGCGGCGATCGTGCTGGCGCTGACGATCGCCGTCCCGCTTCCCGCGGCGGCATTCACTGGCTTCGGCTCCATGACCGCGGACGCCACCTACGGAGGGCAGATGCGCTTCACCGTGCAGCTGCCGAGCGGCCCGCCCGACCAGCTCGCGCTGCTGCTGCGATTCGCGGGCTCCGACTCCACACTCGTGGTCCCGGTGGACCCAGGGCCGTCGAGCGCGGAGTTTGTCAGGGACACGGCCAATCAGCCCATCACGCCGAACACGTCGATCGCGTATCGATGGCGCGCCACCGTCGGCGACAAGGTGACCCTCAGCGACGAGAAGACACTCCTCTATGACGACGATCGACCGGGGCTCGACTGGCACTCAGCGCAGATCGGTGCGGCGACGGTGCACTGGTACGGCGGAGCGGAGGCGCAGGCTCGCCATTTTGGCTCCGTCTCCGCGGACGCCGCCGCCGCGGCGGAGGCATTGCTGGGTCACGACCTGGCCGGCCCGATCGACATATTCGTCTACGACTCGCACGACGACTTCTTCGGCGCCCTGGGACCCGGAGCTCGTGAATGGACCGGCGCCGCGACGTTTCCCGAACTGCGCACGATCTTCATGTGGCTGCAAGGCGGATCGAGCAGCTACCTCGAGACGACCATGACCCACGAGGTGACGCACGTCGTCTTCCAGGATGCGACCGCGAATGCGTTCCACCAACCGGCCAAGTGGTTCAACGAGGGCCTGGCGGTATGGTCCGAGCAGCAGTCGGCGAGCGGGCACGAGGGTGGGGTCAGATCGGCCGCGGACGCGCGTGGCATGCTTGCCTTCGACGGCATCACCGAGTCTTTCCCCATCGGCGATCAGGCCGCGCGCCTGGCCTACGACGAGGGTGCCACCATGGTCGCGATGATCATCGATACCTACGGCCGCCGGGCGATCGCGGCCATCGCCGCCGCGTGGCGGGACGGCGCAGGCGATGCCGAGGCGCTCGAAGCAGGCACGGGCGTCAAGGCCGATCAGCTGTACGACACCTACTTCGCCTCGTTCGGCGTGGCAGCGCCCACCGCCGTCGAGCCCGCACCGATCCTGCCCTCCAACGTTGACAAGCCGCCTCAGCCGGGCGCTCCCGCAGGGGAGAGCGCGGCCCCCGCGGCTTCGTCCGTGCCGGAGCCCGCCCAATCGGATGGCGATACAGGCTGGATCCCGGTTGTGGTCCTTGCGGGACTTGCGCTGGGGGTCGTGGTTGCGCTCGTGCGTGTTCGCCGCCGGCGTGCCTCGCCGTGACCGCGCGACGACGGCGACTGCTGGTCAGCCCCCAATGGGCGGTGAGCATCGCAGGTGCGCTGGCGGTGATCGGCTTCGTCGGCTATGCGCAATGGAACGGGTCGCCGGAGCGCGTCCAGTTCGCCACCTCCGTCCAGCAGGTCCTCGCAGACCAGGTCTCCAAGCTCGAGGCGGAGCAGGAGGACCTCCGGGGCCAGCTCGCCGCAGCGGAGGCCCAGGTGCTGGACTTTCAGAAGGCGTCGACCACCTCGACGTCGGCGCTGGCGGACGTGAACCGGCGTCTCGAGGAGGTGCGACTGGCCGTCGGCCTGGCGCCACTGCGAGGTCCAGGCGTGATCATCGAGATAGCCGACTCCAAGCGCGTGATCCCCGACGGCGAGAACCCAGCCAACTACATCGTGCTGGTGGACGACCTGCGCGACATCGTGGTCGCGCTGTGGGCCTCGGGCGCAGAGGCGATCACGATCAATGGCGAGCGCCTCGTCGCGACCTCGTCGATCTACGGCGTGGGAGCGTCCGTGCTCGTCAACACCGCCTTCCTGTCTCCCCCCTTCAGGATCGAGGCGATCGGTGCCGAGGGCCTGCTCGACCGGTTCCAAACGAACCCTGCCTTCCTGGGCCGCGTGGCGCAGCGAATCGACGTCTTCGGGCTCGAGTTCGCCACCCAGCGGGCGGATGCGGTTGAGCTGGCCGCCTTCGTGGGCAACACGCGGTTCCGCTGGGCCGTCCCGACCGAGGGGTTGCCCTGATGAAGAGCCGGGTTGCACAGGCCACCCTCTTCGCGGTGGCCATGCTGATCGGCCTGCTGGGTGTGGGCCAGCTGAACTCCCAGGCCCGCCCTATCGCTGTCAGCCGCCTGTCGGCCACGGAGCTGTCGACCCTGATCGAGACCCTCACCGCACGCAATCGTGAGCTGCGCTCGGGCCTGGCCGACATCCGCGAGCAGCTGCGGCAATACGAGGTGTCGGGGCCGCAGGGCGACAGCGCCCTGCAGGTCAGCCGCGAGGATCTGCGACGCATCACCGCCTTCGGCGGACTGGCCGCGGTGGACGGGCAGGGAATCGTGATGGACGTCGACGGCGACCTCGACGCGATTGCGGTAAACGACCTCATCAACGAGCTCCGCAACGCAGGCGCCGAGGCCATCGCGGTCGACGGCGTACGGATCACGGCTCGCTCGGTGGCGATTGAGGGTCCGCGTGCCATCGAGCTCGATGGGGTCGAGGTCGGGGCGCAGTTCACGCTCCGCGCGATCGGGTCCCCCGACGGGTTGCTTGGCGCAATGGAGCGCCCAGGTGGGATCATTTCCCAGCTGGAGCTGTTCATCAAGGCCACGATCCAGATCCGGCAGGCAACATCGGTGCAGCTGCCGGCGAGCGCGGTCTCGCTGCAGCCGGTGATCGGCAAGCCGGTGGAATGAGGAAGCGATGCAGGAGCTGACCGACCTGGCCCTCGACGTAGCCCGCAGCGCCGGCGCGGGCTATGC
>DATCQR010000129.1:0-6642 GCA_036569405.1 Candidatus Limnocylindria bacterium | reverse complement strand
TCGGCCACCCGATCGCGGTGACCGCCTGGAACTGGCTCCTCTACCTCGACACCGCCGACCTGGACAAGATCCGGGCCTTCAGCGACGCCCATTACGGCGACGCGCCCGAGCCGTTCGGTGGCCCCGCTAAACCCGGGACCTGACGGTCGCAGCCGACAGCCGATAAGGCTGGCTAATGCTCGTGCACCGATGAGGCTCCGTCGGTGAAGTTGTAGAAGCCTGGCTTATGAAACGGCACCGATGGGAGGGCTGCCGTGCAGGACCATAAGCCACGCTTATCTGCAGGCTGCTACAACCTTCGCCCTTTGGGACCGGCGCCGCCACGACGCCCGGCGCCGCGTGGACTCCTCTAACGACCTTCGCGCTCTCGGTGGTGGAGGCTAGCCGGCGCGCGGCCAGTCAGCCTCAGGACAAGGAACACGACCCCCGCCAATAGCGCCGTGACGATGCTCGCCGCGATGACCGCGAAGATCGCCGTGCCCGGCACATTCACCGTGAATGTCTCCGGTGAACAATTTGGCGTGTTGACGGGGCATAGCCCGGGGCCACCGATGTTGGCGTAGATCGGGACCGCCCAGTTGTAAGCGAGCACCATCACCACGATCCACACGGCAAGAGCGGCTAGCGCCCAGGGCGAGAGGAAGCCGCGCAGCGTCTTCATGTCCGCACCGTACTGCGAGCCCGAGCCCTCTACAAGAGCTCACGCCTGTGCCGCTGCAATGGCCGTGGTTGACCCTCTCGTCTGACTCCCCCATGATTCCGTTGCGGGCGGCTAGCTCAACGGCAGAGCAAGTGACTCTTAATCACTAGGTTCAGGGTTCGAATCCCTGGCCGCTCACCACTCATTCTCAGCACAAAACCGGGCCTCCAGCGGGTCCGGCTTCGTCGTGTTCCGGAGGCTCACACGCCGCCTATACTCGGTTGATGGTCAGGATCGGCTCGATCGTCCTGCGTGTCGATGACGTGCGGCGCCAAGCGGAGTTCTGGGCAGCGGCACTCGACTATGTGGCCCGCGAGGAGCCCGACGACAGCTCACAGATGCTGAGCCCTCGAGACGGCGTGGGACCGAACCTCAACCTCGACCATCGTCGCTCGGACGCTCAGATCCCGCCGCGGATGCATCTGGACCTGTACGCCGAGGACCAGGCTGCGGAGGTCAGCCGGCTCATCGGCCTGGGCGCCTCCGAGGTGCCATGGGATAAGCGACCGCCAGATGCGGACTTCGTCATCCTGGCCGATCCTGAGGGGAACCGCTTCTGCGTGATCGACAGGGGGTAGCGTCCGCTGGCTCAGCTGCAAGGCGGCTGATATGCGCTTCCCGCGGACCGAAAGGTTGGCGTCGCTGGCCGCGGTGCTAACGTGTAGGTGGCTCGGAGGAGCCTCGAACATCTAGTGATTCAGTTTGTGTTTTGCATGGGCTGGAGCAGCTAGTGATCGGGCCCCTTCGGGCTTTTCCGTTGCCCCGACGCGGGACGCGGCTAGCATGCGCGGGTGACCAAGGGCCGGCTCGAGGCGTTCAGCGATGGCGTCATCGCGATCATCATCACGATCATGGTCCTGGAGCTGCGGCCGCCGGAGGGCGCCAGATTCGAGAACCTCGAGCCGCTCATCCCCACCTTCCTCAGCTACCTCCTGAGCTTCGCGCTGCTGGGTACCTGGTGGAACAACCATCACCACCTGCTCCAGGCAGCGAAAGTGATCGACGCGCGGGTGCTGTGGGCCAACCTGCACCTGCTCTTCTGGCTCTCCCTCTTCCCGTTTGGCACTGCATGGGTCGGCCAGACCACCTTCGCGCCGATACCAGTGGCGACCTACACCGGACTGCTTCTCGGGGCGGGCATGGCGTACTACGTCCTGGTCCGCGCGCTGATCGCCGCACACGGTCAACCTGCAGCGCTCGCCGAGGCGGTTGGAAGGGACGTGAAGGGGAAGGCCTCCAGCGTCCTGTTCGCGATCGCCATTCCCATCGCGCTGGTGGCGCCGATCGTCGCGATGCTGATCAACGTCGGCGTGGTGGTGATGTGGCTCGTGCCGGATCGGCGCATGGAGCGCGTCATCCGATCTGATCGCCCCAACCCCCCGTGAGCGAGGCGGAGCGGCAGATCTGGCTGGCTCGGCACGGCGAGACCGAATGGTCCCGGGACGGGCGCCATACCGGCCTGACGGAGATCCCTCTGACCAACCTCGGGCGCAGCCAGGCAGAAGCGCTGGGGGCCCGGCTTGCCGGCCACCGATTCTCCCTGGTCCTGACCAGTCCCCGGTCCCGCGCCTCCGAAACAGCCCGGCTGGCTGGATTCGCCGATGGAGAGGTCGACCCGGACCTCGCCGAGTGGGACTACGGCGACCTCGAGGGCCGGCGCTCGGCGGAGATCGCCGCCGACCATCCCGGCTGGACGATCTGGACCGGCCCCTGGCCCGGAGGCGAGACGATCGGACAGGTCAGCGCGCGGGCCGATCGCGTCCTGGCCCGATGCCTCGCCCCCGACGTTACCGGCGACACATTGATCTTCGGGCACGGACACATGCTGCGGGTGCTGGCAGCGCGCTGGCTCGACATGCCGGGGCAATCCGGCTCCCTCTTCGGCCTGTCGACGGCCACCCTGTCGGTCCTGGGCTGGGAGCGCGAGCACCGGATCATCGAGAGCTGGAATGTGCCGTCCTAGTCCGGCGCAGAGCCGGCACTCGGAGGCATCCCATCGGCGCGTGGTAGCCTTCCGCCGCTTCCGCCAACAACCCGGAGACTGACGCCTTGCCCCACATTCCGATTGACCGCCATCAGCTGCCGAACGGCCTGCGCGTCATCCTGTCACGCGACCAGCGCGCACCGATCGTGGCTGTGAACCTGTGGTACGACGTCGGCAGCAGGCACGAGAAACCGGGCAAGACCGGGTTCGCGCATCTCTTCGAGCACATGATGTTCCAGGGGTCCGCCAACGTCGCAAAGGGCGAGCACTTCGACCTGGTGCATGGGGCCGGCGGTTCGGTGAACGCCTCCACCTGGCTGGATCGCACCAACTACTTCGAGACCATGCCCAGCCACGAGCTGGAACTGGCTCTGTGGCTGGAGGCAGATCGGCTCGGCAGCCTGCTGCCGGCGATGACGCAGGAGAAGCTGGACAACCAGCGCGACGTGGTCAAGAACGAGCGGCGCTTGCGGGTCGACAACCTGCCGTACGGGTCGTGGGACGAGAAGCTCCTGGGGCTGCTCTTCCCCGAGGACCATCCCTACCACCATTCCACCATCGGCTCGATGGAGGACCTCGACGCGGCCTCGCTTGACGACGTGCGCGAGTTCTTCGCCGCCCACTACGCACCCAACAACGCGGTGCTGACGATCGCGGGCGACTTCGAGCCCGGACCGGCGCTGAATATGGTCGAGAAGCACTTCGGACCGATTCCGGCCAACCCGGCGATCCCCGAGGCTCCATCCACATCTGTCGACCCGCTCATCGGCTCGGAGGTGCGCGAGGTGGTCCCCGACCGCGTGCCGCTGCCCCGGATCTATGCGGCCTATCGGATGCCAACCTTCGGCACCGATGGCTTCAATGCGCTCGAGGTGGCGGTCGACCTGCTCGGCTCGGGGCGCGCGTCGCGCCTGTATCGGGCCCTCGTGCGAGAGCAGCAGCTTGCTCAGGACGTGACCACGTTCGCCTTCCCGGTGGTCGGCGGAGCGGCGGTCTTCACCATCTGGGCCACCGCGCGACCCGGCGTCGCGCACGAGGCGCTGGAGGCCGCCCTCTGGGGTGAGGTCGATCGCCTGACCGGCGACGGCCCCACCGATGACGAGCTGGAGCGTGTCCGCAACCTGCACGCCTTGGAGGTTGAGTCCAGCCTGGAACGAATCAGCGAGCGGGCGGATCGGCTTTCCATGTACGCCTGCCTCTTCGACGAGCCGGAGCAGATCAACACCGAGGTGAGCCGCTATGAGGCGGTTGACGCGGGGCGCGTTCGCGAGGCGATGAGCGCCAGCCTGAGGCCGGACAACCGGGTCGTGCTGACCTATCTCCCGGCTGAGTCCCCCGAATCCACCGAGGGTGCGGCATGACCACCGCAGTGAACCCGATGCGGCCGGCTGCAGGCGTCCCTCGCCCCTACCACTTCCCGCCCTTCGCGCGCCGGCAGCTGGCAAACGGCCTCAACGTCTGGACCATCCCGGTCCCCGGCTCCGCCCTGATGAACGTGCACCTGCTGGTGGACGCCGGGGCCGGGGCCGAGGATGAGCCGCAGGGCGGGATCGCCGCGCTGACCTCCCAGCTGCTGGTGACGGGCACGAAGCGTCTGGACGCGTCGGAGTTCGCCGAGGCCACGGAGCGGCTGGGGATCGAGGTCAGCAGCGAGTCGAGCTGGGACAGCGCTCGCGGTGCCTTCCAGTCCCTGCCGCGGCACCTCGACGAGGGGCTCGGCCTGCTGTCCGAGATGATGCGCGAGCCCCGCTTCGACGCCGGCGAGTTCGAGCGCCTCAAGGCGGAGCGGCTGACCGACATCCTCCAGTCGCGCTCGGACCCCGGAGGGCTCGCGGACGAGACGTTCCTGATGCACGCCTACGCCGCCGATACCCCCTACCGTCGCCTGTCGGCAGGCAACCCCGAGACAGTCGAAGCCCTCACCCGCGATGACGTGATCGACTTCCACAGGACCCATTACCTGCCCGGACTGGCACACCTCGTCGTTGCCGGCTCCTTTGACGACGATGCGGTCGAGGAGGCCGTCGAGCGTCATCTGGCGAGCTGGGAGGGGACCGGGCCGGGCCACCGCACCATCGTCCCGCGCCCCGGTGGAGCGCGGCGGATCGTGATCGTGGATCGACCCGGATCGGTCCAGAGCGAGCTGCGGGTCGGGCACATCGGGATCGACCGATACGACCCTCGCTACTTCCCGGCCATCGTCATGTCAACTGCCCTGGGCGGCATGTTCGGATCGCGCCTCAACCGGCGGCTGCGCGAGGAGCTCGGATACACGTACGGAGCGCGGAGCGGCTTCGATGCGCGGCGGTCAGCGGGCGTCTTCACGGCCGCGACCGCGGTGCAGACCGACGTCACGGCGCCCGCCATCGGCGAGCTGGTGGCGCTGCTGGAGGGGGCACGCACTGCGCCGTTCGACGAGTCGGAGCTGGCCGATGCGCGTAACTTCCAGATCGGCATCTTCCCGCTGCGCTTCGAGTCAACGGGTGGCATCGCGGCGGCGATCGAGCCGATCGCGGTGTACGGCCTGGCCGATGACTTCTGGCAGACCTATCGCCAGAAGCTCGAGGCGGTCGGTGCGGCCGAGGCGCACAGCGCGGCGATGGAGCTGATCCGCCCGGACGAGCTGCTGATCCTGGCGGTCGGCGATGCAGATGTGATTCGCGGCGACGTCGAGGCGCTGGGCATCGCCCCGGTCGAGGTCGTTCCCGCCCCCTAGGACCCGGCGCGGGCTGCAGCGCGCTGCCGGGCGCGCTCGAGACGACCGCGGGCAGCCGAGATGCGACGGGCCGGATCGCCGCGCAGGCGGCGACGGTTGAGCGCCTCGGGGTGGTCGCCGCGGGCGATCTCGGCCAGCATGGCTGAGGCCCGATCGAGCTGTCCGCCCTCCGTCAGGAGCTGCACCATGCTGAACCAGCGAGCCGGCTCCGTGATCGGCGAGGCGACCGCGCGTTCCAGCAGCTCCGCGGCGCGGCCGGCGTGGCCCGCGCGCAGGTGGGCCATGATCGCAGCCCGCACGTCGGCGAGGGCGGGAGGCATCTCCAGCGCCTCGAGGTAGTTGAGCAGCAGCTCGGCCGCCTCCGCGCGGTCCTCAGGGCGGCCCTTGCGCACGCGGGCATCGCGGTACTCGGCCAGCAATGCGCGCAGCTCGCGGTCGATCCACTTCCGCTGCGCGCTGCCGGATGTGTACGGCATCGCAACCGTGCGCAGGAAGCCGGTTCCGCGCAGGTATTCCTGCGCGGCGACGTAGGCGGCGCGCAGATCGGCGCGGACCAGGGTCTCGAACGTGCCGTCGAGCTCGACCAGCCGCTCCATGGCGCCGAGCCAGTCGTCGCTTCGACCGCGGTCGCGGTAGTAGGCCGCGGCGAACCGCAGCCAGTAGCGTTCCCGATGGTCCCGCCAGTCCTGGCCGTCGATCTGGTTGGCCACGATCCACGCTCGCTGCGCGGCCGGACCGGCCATGAAGACCTGGGTCGGGACGCGGAAGCCAAGGACGCTGCGGAATTCCGGCGTGTGCCACGGCGTGCGCAGCGGCCGAGCGGCGCGGCGCGGCCGCCGAACCGGTGATGGTGCCTCGTCCGCGCCCAGCGGCCAGGCCAGCGTCGCGGCGCCGCCGCGCTCGAGGGCATGGTCGTAGTGCAGGCGCCGGGCGGGATCGCGGAGCTCGCCCCAGGCGCGGTTCAGGACCGACGTGCGGCGCGTGGCGAGGGAATCTTCGGAGCTGCGGTCCGGGTGGTGGCGCAGCACCGCCTCGCGAAAGGCGGCGCGCAGCTCGGCCACGCTGGCCGACGGCTCGGCGCCGAGCACTTCGTAATAGTCGCGGAGATCGACGCGACCATCTTCGGCGGGACCATTGGAGGACATCCGATCGAGTCTAGCGTTGCTATGCTGCCCGGCAACATGGCCCAACCCTCACCCCCGGGCGCCGCCCGCCCAGGTCACCTGCTGATCATCGGCGGCG